>AQTU01000024.1:0-33186 GCA_000385835.1 Streptococcus mitis 13/39
TAATTCTGCAATTTGGTTTAGGTTTACTTCTGCAACTGTGTCATTACCAAACATAGAGATAATCATCTTCACTTTATTGTTATCAATCTCTGTAATTTTACCAGTATAGTCTGCAAAAGCGCCATCAATGATACGTACAGTTTGACCAACTTCAACATCGATATCAAACTCTTGTACAGTTTGTCCCATAGAAACCAAGATATCACGGATTTCTTGTTCCAATAATGGAGTTGGTTTTGATCTATTTCCGTGAGATCCGACGAATCCTGTAACGTTTGGTGTGTTTCGAACAACAAACCAAGCTTCATCTGTCATCACCATTTCCACAAGAACATAACCTGGAAAACGATTTTCTTCTACTTCTTTTCTCTTTCCATTTTTTTCAACTTGCACTGTTTGTGTTGGAATTTCAACACGTAAAATATTATCCAACATATTGTAGGTTTGTGCACGTTGTAATAGATTTTCTTTTACCTTATTTTCATAACCAGAATAGGTTTGTAAGACAAACCATCCTTTATCAAAACTATCCATGATACTTCCTTTCATAATAGAAGATTTCTAGCGTGAATAACTCCGCAGGTCTTCTAAAAAATGTTAATAAATCGAATCAAACCTGAAACAATCAACTTGTCAAAAATATAAATAATCACAACAAAGAAAGCAGTGTATTCCATGATAGAACGAAAATCTCTCCAGCTTTCCTTGCGAGTTGGCCATGTTGTGTCTTTAAGAAGTCTAAAAATATCTCCAATAAAACGCATCGCTCTCTCCTATCTCGTTTCTCTGTGTGTAGTGTACTTACCACAATGTTTACAAAATTTATTTACTTCTAGTCGTGTTGGCTTGGGGTTTCCGCTGATCTTGATTGAATAGTTTCTCGAACCACAAACCGCACAAGCTAGGCTTGCTTTTTTTAGTGCCATAACGCCTCCATCTTATCTATTATAACAAGAAAGCTAGGCTTTGACAAGCATCTTAACGAAATAGATTGACTACCGAATCCCATATCGTTTGAGCTTTTTCCTTAATCTTCGCATCCGAGATAGCACGGCTAGCTTCATCTACCAGATTTTGTGCACGACTTCTGATATCAGAAAGGCTATTATCCGCCTGATTTTCTTCATTACTCTGTACTTGATTTCTTGTATTGGCTGGTGCAATTCCATTTTGCTTATACGCATTTTCAACCGTAAAGGTACTTCCTGGCGTATAAGGTAAAATGGTATTGGCAATGTTTCTAAAGACATGAGCTGCACCGTTTGAAGTAGAGCCAGCTAGATAGTGGCTTTCATCAGTGGTAGGGAAACCAAGCCAGTGACTAATCACTACATCCGGAGTATAACCAATTACCCACTGGTCACTTGTGTATTCAGGATTGAAAACAGCTTCAGTTGTTCCAGTTTTTCCTGCCATGACATAGTCTGCAGGCGATGAACTAACACCGGTACCGTTGGTGAATGTCCCCAACATCATACTAGTCATCTTGTCAGCTACAGACTTATCAATCACCCGTTTTTGTGAATTTTTATGGCTCGCAATAACCTGCCCACTAGCATTTTCAATTCTACTAATAAAATGAGCTTCCGGCATTAAACCTTCATTTGCAAAAGCAGCATACGCTTGAGCCATTTGAAGAGGGTTGGTTTCAACACCGCTTCCCAAGGCGACACCAAGAACACGATCGACTTTTTCCATATTGAGTCCGAATTTTTCGCCCGCCTCAAAAGCCTTATCAACTCCCAAATCATTAACAGTGGCAACAGCAGGCAGATTAAGCGATTCTGCCAAGGCTTGATACATAGGAACTTCTCGACTAGTTTTGATCCCTGCATAGTTATCAACCTTATAGCTGTCATACTGCATAGTATGGTTATCCAACTGCTTATTCAAAGCCCAGCCAGCTTCAACTGCAGGCGTATAAACAACTAAAGGCTTAATTGTAGAACCAGGGCTACGTTTTGATTGAGTTGCATAGTTGAAATTCCGGAATCCAGTTTTATCATTGCCAGCAACCTGACCGACAACTCCACGAACTCCACCTGTTTTCGGTTCGAGAGCCACACTTCCTGATTGAGCAAATGTTCCATCCTCTGCCCTCGGAAATAGAGCTGTATTTTCATAGACAACCTGCATATTTGCTTGATAGTTTTGGTCCAGCTCTGTATAAATGCGGTAGCCATTATTGACAATTTCTTCCTCTGTTAGATTATACTTGGAAACAGCTTCATTAACAACCGCATCAAAGTAAGAAGGATAGCGGTAATCTGAGATTTTTCCTTCATACTGATCGTGCAATTGCGAAGTCATATCAACTTCTGCAGCTTCGGTTTCTTGGTTTTTATCAATGTAACCCGCTGCAAGCATATTTTGCAAGACAGTATCACGACGATTGGTAGAATCTTCTACGGAATTCAAGGGATTATACAGTTCCGGTCCTTTGAGCATCCCTGCCAGAGTCGCAGCTTGATCCAAACTCACTTCTGACGCAGAAACTCCAAAGTATTTCTTACTCGCATCTTCTACCCCCCACACACCATTTCCAAAATAAGCATTGTTAAGGTACATTGTTAGAATTTGATCCTTACTATATTTTTTTGTTAATTCTAAGGCAAGGAAAAATTCTTTCGCTTTTCTCTCAACAGTTTGATCCTGTGATAGATAGGCGTTTTTAGCCAGCTGTTGGGTAATAGTAGAACCACCACCTGAACGACCAGCAGTGATAATCGCCAAGAAGAAACGACCATAGTTAATCCCGTCATTTTTATAAAAAGAACGGTCTTCTGTCGCAATAACGGCATTCTGCAAATTTTTACTGATATCAGTCAATTCAACATAAGTTCCTTTTTGACCAGATAAGGCACCAGCCTCTTTTTCTTCACGGTCAAAAATGATAGTCCGAGTTTTCAAGGCGTTTTGCAAATCGTTAACATTGGTTGATTTGGCAACAGCAAACAAATAGGTTCCAACTAGCAAGCCTGCACTCAAACCTAGTATAAGGACAATCTTTGTTAGATGATAACGACGCCAGAATTTTCGAATTGGACCTACTTGGGCTAATTTTTTTCGATCACTACGAGAGCGACGTAAGCTAGTAGAATCAGAATCCTCTGATTCACTTGTTTCTTTTTTAAAAAGAGAAAGAAATTTCTCAAATAATTTATCTAATTTCATGCGTTTATTTTATCATCTTCATCATAGGAAGACAAGAATTTAGCTATTTCCTATCAAAATAGGGCTTTTTTTGTTACAATATCTGTATGAAATTCACATTTACATTACCAGACTCTCTACCTCAAATGACGGTAAAGCAATTACTTGAGGAACAACTCCTCATCCCTAGAAAAATCCGTCATTTTTTGAGAATCAAGAAACACATTTTGATTAATCAGCGAGAAGTTCATTGGAACAAGACGGTAAATCCTGGAGATGTTTGCCAGTTAACTTTTGACGAGGAAGATTATCCCAAAAAGGAAATTCCTTGGGGCAACTCTGAGCTTGTTCAGGAAGTTTATCAAGATCAACACTTGATTATTGTCAACAAACCAGAGGGGATGAAAACGCATGGTAATCAGCCAAACGAAATCGCCCTTCTTAACCATGTCAGTGCCTATGTTGGCCAAACCTGCTATGTCGTTCATCGTCTGGACATGGAAACCAGTGGTTTGGTTCTCTTTGCCAAAAATCCTTTTATCCTGCCTATTCTCAATCGCTTACTGGAGAAAAAAGAGATTTCTAGGGAATACTGGGCACTAGTTGATGGAAATATCAGCAGCAAAGAGCTTGTTTTCAGGGACAAAATCGGACGTGATCGCCATGATCGCAGAAAGCGAATAGTTGATACAAAAAATGGACAATATGCTGAAACGCATGTAAGCAGATTAAAGCAATTTCCAAACAAAACTTCTTTGGTTCGTTGCAAGCTAAAGACAGGGCGAACCCATCAAATTCGTGTGCACCTTTCGCATCATAACTTCCCGATCCTAGGTGACCCTCTCTATAATAGTAAATCAAAATCAAGTCGGCTTATGCTTCATGCATTTCGACTTTCCTTTACCCATCCACTTACATTAGAGAGATTAAGCTTCAATGCCTTTTCAGATACTTTTGAAAAAGAATTAAAAAAGAATGGATGATTGTGTCATCCATTTTTCCATATAAGAAAAGCAAGACCAATAGGCCTTGCTTTTTATCGACTCATGAATTATTTAGCGATTTTTGCGAAGTATTCAAGAGTACGAACAAGTTGTGCAGTGTATGACATTTCGTTGTCGTACCATGATACAACTTTAACCAATTGTTTACCGTCAACGTCAAGAACTTTAGTTTGAGTTGCGTCAAACAATGAACCGTAAGACATACCTACGATATCTGAAGATACGATTGGATCTTCTGTGTAACCGTATGATTCGTTTGAAGCTGCTTTCATAGCTGCGTTCACTTCATCAACAGTAACGTTCTTTTCAAGAACTGCTACCAATTCAGTAACTGATCCAGTTGGAGTTGGAACGCGTTGTGCAGATCCGTCAAGTTTACCGTTCAATTCTGGGATTACAAGACCGATAGCTTTAGCAGCACCAGTTGAGTTAGGAACGATGTTTGCAGCACCAGCGCGAGCACGGCGAAGGTCACCACCACGGTGTGGTCCGTCAAGGATCATTTGGTCACCAGTGTAAGCGTGGATAGTAGTCATCAATCCTTCAACAACACCAAAGTTGTCTTGAAGAGCTTTAGCCATTGGAGCCAAGCAGTTTGTAGTACATGAAGCACCTGAGATAACTGTTTCAGTACCGTCAAGAACGTCATGGTTAGTGTTGAATACAACTGTTTTAACGTCGTTTCCACCAGGAGCAGTGATAACAACTTTTTTAGCTCCACCTTTAAGGTGTTTTTCAGCTGCTTCTTTCTTAGCAAAGAAACCAGTAGCTTCAAGAACGATTTCTACACCGTCAGTAGCCCAGTCGATTTGTTCTGGATCACGTTCAGCAGAAACTTTAACGAATTTACCGTTAACTTCGAATCCACCTTCTTTAACTTCAACAGTACCGTCGAAACGACCTTGAGTTGTGTCGTATTTCAACAAGTGTGCAAGCATAACTGGATCTGTAAGGTCGTTGATGCGTGTAACTTCAACACCTTCTACGTTTTGGATACGACGGAAAGCAAGACGACCGATACGTCCGAAACCGTTAATACCAACTTTAACTACCATTAGTGATTTCCTCCTTATGAAAATCATGAAATTTTTATTGTGAAAAGAGTAACTTGAATCACTACAAATCACCTTTCAACAAACCTATTATATAACTATTTAAATTTAATTGCAAGTACGGGCATTATTTTTCTATGTCAGTTTCTTTTTAAGGCTATAAATCAAGAACTCCCTTACTATTCATATCGTAGCGATTCTACAGGATCCATTTTACTAATTTTACGTGCTGGGAAGTAGGCTGAGACTGCCAAGTAATAGAGCGAAAGCTAGAGTTCCTAAAATAGATAGAAGATTTAATTCAAAAACCTTAGTGATGGATGGGTAAAAGTGATTTACAACCGCATTCGCCAAACTTCCCACCCCTTGTGCAACCAAAAATGCCAGCAGCAAGGCAATGCCTACAATCCAGATAGCCTCGTAAATAAAAATTCCTTTGACATCACGATTCTGATAACCAACTGCCTTCATGACACCTATTTCCTTAGAACGTTGCATGATATTGATGTAAATAATGATACCAATCATGACCGCTGCTACCACAATAGCTTGTGATGAAAGTACAATCAATAATCCCTGAATAACACGAATAAAGGTAATCACAATATCAAGAACCTTCTGTTGAGAAAGCACAGTATACTTCTTATTTGTCTGTAATTCTTCTGTTATCGCTTTTGTCTGTGATGGATCTTTGAGTTCCAGGATAAAATAAGATACAGCTTTTGTAAATCCAGCTTCTTTCAAAATCGTTTCCATTTGATGAGACGGCATGAAACTGTTGCTGTCCTCCATGTCATCTTCATCATTGATTACACGTACAATCTTCGTTTGAAATTGAGCAATCTTACGAGCTTCGGCAGCATTTTCTACAATGCTGGCTGAGACTGATTTGCCAATAAGATCAGTAGCTGTCAGATTGTTTCCTGTCTGTTCATTCCAATTTTTTAGTAAACTGCTTGGAATCGTCAAGCCCTGTTCATTTGCATCAGTATAGAGGGAACCGGCTAATACTTTGTCCGCCTCATTACTACTAACAGAAATACTTGTATCCTCATAGAGACTCACTACTTGAGCATAAGAAGGCATCGTTTGACTCAGATCCATTTCTTGACCATCTATAGTAATATTTGACATGGTCATCCCAAAAGGACTCTCCAAATATTTAATAGCTTCTTTCCCAACTGTATCCGTGATATAGTTCTTATCATCTTGGTTCAAAAAGCCTCGTCCAGCATTTTCTGTATTTAAAGCAATCTGAACTTGAGAAGGGATTTGACCTCCATTCGTATTTTCATCAATCATCGAAATCAAAGCATTTCCCAAGCCGAAAGAAATTAAGACTCCTACAAAACCGATTGAGGTTGCTAGCGCAATCAATAGGTTACGCCACTTTCTTTCCATAAAGTTATTTAAAGAAAGTTTGAATTTGTTTTTCAATGATAATCCTTTATTTTTTGACTTCTTCAACGACTTCACCATCCTTCATTTTGATAATCACGTCTGCATATTCAGCAACCTCTGGATTATGGGTTACAATCAATACTGTTTTCCCTGTTTGGGCTAAATTTTTAAATACCTCCAATACCTTTTCTTGGGATTGAGAATCCAGCGAACCCGTTGGCTCATCTGCTACAATCATATCAGGCTGATTTACCAGTGCACGCGCGATTGCTACACGTTGCTTTTGCCCGCCAGAAAGCTGTTTAACATTTTTAGCCATAAAAGGCTCCATGCCCAAGTTACTTAATTGCTCCTTTGCAATCATTGTCATCTCCCTATCAGATAAATCTTTGACATAGAGAGGTAGCTTGACATTGTCCAAGACAGACTGATGAGGAATGAGGTTAAAATTTTGAAACACAAATCCAATCTTATCTTTACGAAATTGAGTTAGTTCAATCTCTGATAAGTCACGGAGGGATTCCCCTTTAAATTCTAAAACTCCTTCATATTGTCTATCTAGACCACTGATAATGTTTAGCAAGCTAGTTTTGCCACAGCCTGACGGACCGTAAATCGCTGTAATTTTACCTTTTGCAATCTGCAGGTTAATATTTCTTAGAGCCTGCTCTTGATGTTTACCGTCCAAAGTGTAAAACTTTGAAATATTTTTAATGGATAAAATGAACATTCTTTCCCCCTTGTTTAAAACCGTTATCGTCATACATCATACTTATAGAAAATCCTTCAAGCTACTTCAGCACTGATTTCCCACCCTTTAAGCCTACTACTTAGAACTTTCTCTCTATTCCCTAGTTTGCTTCTGGATGTATATCAAGTAAAATTCATTTTAACAAAAAAGCGACATTTCTCCAATGACAGAAATGTCACTCCTATAAACTCTTTAACGATATCTTTCTAGATCCTCGGCCCATTCATTATCTAAACTAACGAGTAACTTCTCATTGCCAAACATCCTTGCCATCATTTTTGCTTCTTCATACTTTTGTTTGGCTGTTTCATAATCCATCTGAATATAATATTTCCACTCAATCATCGAGACAATCGGTTGTTTTTGAAAATCTCGTGTTTTTTGCCCTATTTTATTTAAGGTCTCGACTGCCCTCTTAAAATAATGAAGCAACCCCATAATCTCTATACAAGTTAAAGAAGCTAACAAGGAATCTCTAAGCAAGTTCAAACAATCGAACTCTATCTTATCAACCTGAGAACTTAGTTTGTCATGAAAACAAAGAATGGTTTCATGCTCAGATTCTTTTATCTCACCCACATTTAAACCATCCATTAACTGACAGTTGAAATACAGTCTCAATTTCAACAAGTCCTCGGCTTTATATACATCTCTGGATAGTAAGTCTTGAAGACCGTCCTCAATCACACTGCTTCCATATAAGGAATTACTAGTCATTCTCACTGCATCTATTGCTTGAAGGCAATCCACTAGCACTTTCTCATCACGTGGCAAATCATCATAAAAATTCTCAAAAATCTCATCGAAATATTCTTCCTTCTGCTCCTGCAACTCCTTGTCTCCATAGTCAGGATGATGTAAAAGAAAGTATTTTAATTCTTGGTAACGCTTGGGTAATTCCTTATAGTCTGGCATCAAGACATAGGAGGGAATTTCTAGCCTATCTGCAATATACTCCAGTGTTTTTATAGTCGGGCGAAATTCTCCTTTTTCTATCCGCATCAACTGACGGACTGATAATTCAGACTCATCCCCGCAAAAAACTGGACGACTAAGTCCTTTCTCCTCTCTTAAAAGTCGCACTTTATCCCCTAACTCATTTATCTTGTTCATTTGCCCCTCGCATGATTATAAAAGATTTGATTTTCAAATAAATATATGCGATGATTATACCATTTTTCAAATAGAATTACAAAAAAGAGACAGGAAATTCCTGCCTCTAGGCTGATAACAATTATTTACGGCGTCCTGGTCTTTCTTTGTAGCATAGTAAGAATCTTCGATGATTTCTTGCATGTGGTCAACCATTGGAAGACGTGGGTTAGCTGGTGAACATTGGTCTTCATAAGCAAGGAAGGCCAATTCACGAGAATGTTCTTTCCATTCTTTTTCATCGATTCCTTGTGCTTTGAAGTTCATTTGGATACCTACGCGCTCACCAAGTTCGTAGACAGCTTTTGCGTAAGATTCAACCCCTTCTTCTGGTGTAGAAGCTGGAAGTCCAAGCATGCGTGCGATATCTTGGTATTTTTCATCTGCACGGTAGTAGTTGTACTTAGGCCATGTTGCTGTCTTAGCTGGACGTGTACCGTTGTAGCGGATGACGTATGGAAGCAAGATGGCATTAGTACGTCCGTGGATTGTGTGGAATTGCGCACCAATCTTATGGGCCATTGAGTGAGAAATACCTAGGAAGGCATTGGCAAAGGCCATACCAGCGATTGTTGAAGCGTTATGCATTTTCTCACGTGAGTGGAAGTCTGCATTCTTAACTGAGCTTTCAAGGTTTTCGAATACAAGTTTGATAGCTTGAAGCGCAAGACCGTCAGTGTAGTCGCTAGCCATTTGTGATACGTAAGCTTCAGTCGCGTGGGTCAATACGTCCATACCAGTGTCCGCAGCAACAAATCCAGGAACTGTCAATACCAAAGCAGGGTCTACGATTGCCACAGTTGGTGTCAATGAGTAGTCAGCGATTGGGTATTTACGGTTATTTGCTTTATCAGAGATAACGGCAAATGGTGTTACTTCAGATCCTGTACCAGATGTTGTTGGGATTGCGATGAATTTAGTCTTCTTACCAAGCAATGGGAATTTGAAGGCACGTTTACGGATATCCATGAATTTTTGTACAAGGTCACGGAAGTCCACTTCTGGTTGTTCGTAGAAGAGCCACATTACTTTAGCAGCATCCATTGGAGATCCACCACCAAGAGCGATGATTGTATCTGGTTTGAAGGCACGCATGATTTCAGTACCACGTTCAACTGTAGTGATATCTGGATCTGGTTCTACATCAGCAAAGATTTGGTAAACCACCTTATTGCGACGAAGGTCAAGTTGTTCAATGATACGATCAAGGAAGCCAAGCTCTACCATAGCGTGGTCAGTAACGATCATGACACGCTCAACGTCACGACATTTTTGAAGGTATTGAATTGAATCACGTTCAAAGTATGTTTTTGAAGGAAGTTTCATCCATTGCATGTTATTTCTCCGTCTTCCGACTTTTTTGATATTCAAGAGGTTAATGGCACTAACGTTATCCCCAACTGAGTTGCGTCCGTAAGAACCACATCCGAGTGTCAATGATGGCAAGAAGGCATTGTAAACGTCCCCGATACCACCGAAAGTAGAAGGTGAGTTACAGATAACACGAATAGCTTTAACAGCTTTACCAAATTCTTTAGTCAATTCTTCGTCAGCTGTGTGTATGGCTGCTGAGTGTCCAAGACCGTTAAATTCAACCATTTGACGAGCCTTAGTAATACCATCTTCACGGCTTTCAGATTTCAAAACTGCGATAACTGGTGACAATTTTTCACGAGTCAATGGCTCATTTTCACCAACTTCTTTACATTCAGCAGCAAGAATGTTTGTTCCTTCTGGAACTGTAAATCCTGCTTGTTCTGCAATCCAAGTTGCTGGTTTACCAACGATGTCAGCGTTCAATTTTGCACCAGCACAGTTTTTGCTGTTTGCTTTCACGCCGAAGCAGAATTCTTCAAGAAGTGCTTTTTCTTTTTTGTTTACAAAGTAAGTGTGATATGATTTGAACTCTGCTACAAATTCATCGTAAATTTCTTTATCAATGATAACCGCTTGTTCAGATGCACAGACCATACCATTATCAAATGATTTAGACATGACGATATCGTGTGCAGCTTGGCGGATGTTAGCTGATTTTTCAACATAAGCTGGAACGTTTCCGGCACCTACTCCAAGAGCTGGTTTACCACATGAGTATGCAGCTTTAACCATGGCATTACCACCTGTTGCAAGGATTGTTGCAACACCTTCGTGGTTCATAAGCGCACTAGTTGCTTCCATAGATGGTTCAGTAATCCACTGTACACAGTTTTCAGGAGCACCTGCTTTAATCGCAGCATCACGAACGATTTGAGCTGCGTGAGCTGATGATTCTTGAGCTGATGGGTGGAAGGCAAAGACAATTGGATTACGTGTCTTCAATGAAATCAATGCCTTAAAGATTGCTGTTGATGTTGGGTTTGTTGTTGGAGTGATACCACAAACAACGCCAACTGGTTCAGCGATAAGAGTCAAACCTGTTACATCGTCTTCTTCGATAACACCAACCGTTTTAGTGTGGCGCATGTTGTTTACTACGTGTTCACAAGCAAACAAGTTCTTAGTCGCTTTATCTTCAAATACACCACGTCCTGTTTCTTCAAAGGCATGTAAAGCCAATTCTCCGTGGGCATCCAAAGCTGCCACTGACGCTTTAGCTACGATGTAGTCGACCTGTTCTTGGTCGAGTTTACGCATTTCCTCAAGAGCAACTAGAGCTTTTTGCACCAAGCCATCGACATGCTTTTCAGCAGCGAGTTTCTTTTCTTCTGGTGTCACAGTTTTTTTATCAGCCATATTTTCCTCCATAGCTTTCAAGGATTGATATCCTTTGTTAATTTTTTCACAAGTTTATTATAACGCATTATTTCAACTTTGTAAACAGTTTCATAAACATTTCACAAAGAATTTTTTATTGTTTGTGAATTTTTTCTCATTTTCTTTACTTATCAAGTTTTTTCTTTAGAGTTTGTGAAATGAATTTCAAATATTTTTTTATTTCACAAGCTTGATTGGAAGAGGAGCTTGGAAAGAGATAGATTTTCTAGTAAGCGCTTACTTTTAGATACTAACAATACCTCCTTTGATAAGGAGGCTTTATTTTTGTTGAAAAACACCTTGTTTAAAAGTCCCTTCATAAACGACTTCTTGTTCTGTTGTTAGTTTCCCTTTTCCTTCAGCCTGACCATTTACAAAATCACCTTCGTAGGTCCAGCCTTCTTTAGATTGAAAGGTACCTTTTCCGTTGAAGGCTCCATTGTTGAAACCACCAGTATACTGGTCTCCATTTTGGAAGGTAATGGTACCTTGCCCATTCATTTTACCACGGACAAGACTGCCATCGTAAACAATGGTTCCATTATCAAGCTTTAGAACACCTTTTCCGGGAATATTTAGAAAAAAGACGAGTACAGCACAAAAAACAATCGTAACTACTGCCAAAATCTCTAAACGTGGACGAGTCAGATAGATACGATACTTGTCGTAAAAATTCTTAAGATTTTCCATCTTCACTCCCCTTTTCTAAACGTTCTAACCAAGCTTGACAACCCTCTTGAACACGCTGATAGGTTTCCTCAAAATC
Organism: Streptococcus mitis 13/39; assembly: GCA_000385835.1. Lineage (GTDB taxonomy): Bacteria > Bacillota > Bacilli > Lactobacillales > Streptococcaceae > Streptococcus > Streptococcus mitis_AI. Next base: position 12,034 of record AQTU01000024.1, read on the forward strand.
TCCTGTATACCAAGGATCTGGAACACTTTCAGATGCGAATGAGTAAATCTTATCTTTACAGTCTGCTGGACACATCTGACGTAAGTCAGAAACATTTGAAGCATCCATACCGATAATATAATCAAAGGCTTCAAAATCTTCCTTACTAATCTGAAGCGATGTCTTGCCTTTATCATAAGGAATCTGATACTGTTGAAAAATCCCTTGAGTTCCCTTATGAATCGGATTACCATGTTCCCAAGAGGAAGTCGCTCGACTTTGGATTTCATAATTATCTGTCATTGATTTCATCACAAACTCGGCCATAGGGCTGCGGCAAATATTTCCCAGACAGACAAAAACTAGTTTTTTCATCCCATTTCCTTTCTTTTATAGAAAAACGGGAGTTAGTGATCCCGTCTTATTTTTCAATTGCGCCTTCTAGTGAAGCTGTTTCTTTAAGTGGTAATACTGTCTTGATAGCAGCTAGTTCAAAAGTCAAGTAAACCCCATCTACATCAAGAACAATTGTTTTCTTTTCTGTATCTACTTCATCGACTGTTCCATAAAGGCCACCGATTGTAATAACTTCATAGCCTTTTTGTAATTTATTCAAGCTTTCCATACGTTTTTGTGCTTGTTTCTTTTGAGAGCGTTGCGTAAAGAACATCAAGCCCACCATAGCCACAAGAATGATTAAAAATGTATATTGTGATTCCATTATATTCTCCTTTGTCTTTTACATAGGACTACTATATCAAATTTCAGCTACTTTTACAAGATTGTACCTTGCTTTTCTAGTAAGAAAAAACCAGAGCTTGCGCCCTGATTTTTAGAATTATTTCAAGTTTTGAACGACTTTTACAAGATTTTCTACAGTAAAGCCATATTCTGCCAATACTTTTGGTGCTGGGGCAGAGGCTCCGAAGGTATCAATACCGAGAACGGCACCATCAAGACCAACGTATTTGTACCAGTTTTGAGTTGCACCCATTTCGACTGCAACACGACGGCGAACTGCATTTGGAAGAATTTCTTCCTTGTATGCTGCATCTTGTTTATCAAAGACATCTGTAGATGGCATGCTGACTACACGGACTTTTGCTCCTTGACTAGCCAATTCTTTGGCAGCTGAGACAGCAAGATTAACCTCTGAACCTGTCGCAATCAAGATGGTATCAAAGTCTGATGCATTTTCATAGACAACATAGGCACCTTTTGCAACCTTGTCGAAGTCTGTTCCCTCTTCAACAGTCAAGTTTTGACGGGTCAAGACAAGGGCAGTTGGTGTTTTCTCACTTGTCACTGCAAGGTACCAAGCTGCTTGCGTTTCACGCGCATCTGCTGGACGGAAAACATTCAAATTTGGCATGGCACGAAGACCTGCTAAGTGCTCAACTGGTTCGTGCGTAGGACCATCTTCCCCGACTGCGATTGAATCGTGGGTAAAGACATAAGTCACAGGAAGTCCTTGTAAGGCTGACAAGCGGACAGCTGCCTTCACATAGTCAGAGAAGACGAAGAAAGTTCCACCGTATACTCGAAGTCCACCGTGAAGGGCCATCCCGTTCAAGATCGTTCCCATAGCAAATTCACGAACACCAAACTGAATGTTACGGTTCAAGCGATTAGCATCGTCTTGAAGTCCGTCAGTCTTGATATAAGTCATGTTTGAGTGAGCTAGGTCAGCTGATCCACCTAGGAAGGTTGGTAACTTAGCTGCCACAACGTTCAAAGCATCCTGACTCGAGTTACGAGTTGCTTGAGAGAAACCATTTTCTAAGGCTGGGAAGTCTGCTGGAGTCACTTCAACCGGATCACGTCCATCGATGATAGCCTCTACTTCTGCAGCCAATTCTGGATGCGCTTCTTTATAATCAGCAACTAATTTAGTCCACGTTTGATAAGCTGATGCACCACGGTCTGCAACATGTTCTTTGAAATCAGCATAAACTTGTTCTGGAATTTCAAATGGTTCGTAGTCCCAACCAAGGGCTTGACGAGTTGCTGCAGTTTCATCTGCTCCAAGAGGGGCACCATGTACGGCATTAGTTCCCTGTTTGTTTGGAGAACCGTATCCAATAACAGTCTTCACTTCAATCAAAGAGGGTTTGCCTGAAGCTTTAGCTGTTTCGATAGCAGCATGGATAGCTTCCAAGTCTGTTCCATCTTCAACCAAAGCTGTATGCCAACCGTAGGCATTGTAACGGTCACGAACACTTTCTGTAAAGGAATCTTTTGTCTCACCATCCAAGTTGATGTCATTTGAATCATAAAGAACAACCAACTTATCAAGTTTTTGCAGACCTGCGTATGAAGCTGCCTCGCTTGAGACACCTTCCATCAAGTCTCCGTCTCCACAGATAACATAAGTATAGTGGTCAAAGATATTGTAGCCTTCGCGGTTATATTTGGCTGCCAAGAAACGTTCTGCTTGGGCAAAACCAGTGGCAGTTGAAATCCCTTGACCTAGAGGACCTGTTGTAGCATCAATTCCTGCTGTATGGCCAAATTCTGGGTGACCAGGTGTTTTTGACCCCCATTGACGGAAGCTCTTGATCTCATCCATACTAACATCTTCAAAGCCAGAAAGGTGAAGAAGGGCATAAAGAAGCATTGAACCATGACCAGCTGAAAGAATAAAACGGTCGCGGTTAATCCAATTTGGTTGAGCTGGATTGATACGAAGTTGTTTTGTAAAGAGGCTGTAAGCCATCGGAGCCGCTCCCATAACAACACCTGGGTGACCTGAGTTAGCTTTGTTGATAGCGTCAATACCTAGGAAACGAATTGCATTAACAGATAGATTTGACATAGAATTTCCTTTCTATTTGAGGTGATTAGTGAATCACACATTCTATTTTACTATTATATGAAAAAATACATAGAATAGCAATTAAACAATTCGATGCTAGATAAGTCTCCTATTTTCTACTCTCTTGTCGCCTGATAGTAGGGAAGCAAGCGTTCATAAGCTTCTTCTAATTTTTCTAAAATCACTTCTAATGATTGATTTTCAATAAAAGAAACATCTGCTTTAACTAACACTTTCCGGATTTCCTGATTGGATAGTTTATTTCTTAAAATTTGACGATTTTCTTCATTAGCCTCCCACCGTTGACTTTGACCATCAGAGTAGACTAGATAATAAATCCCTTCTACCACTGAAAGCTCTAAAATCTTGACTTGCTTGTCTAAGGTCTGTTCATCTTTCTTACGTTCGACAAAACTGACCTCTAAAGAAATCCCAAAGTCAGCAGATGTCCCATACAAACGAAGAGCCATCATAGGATCTGTCACTTTCCCCTCACGCTGTAGATAAACCCAGAAATGTGGTCGTAAACGTTGCGCCTGATTCATCCACTGACTAGTCTGTTGGAGTTGCCATTCTGGATGACTGGCTTGAAATGCTTTAGCCAGTTCTGTAAAAGCCTTTCGAGCCTCTTGGCCTTTGTAACGCAATTCCAGCATCTTCTCTCGCTCTTCTCCCGCCTTATCAGGATTACGATACTGCAAACCAGCAAAGTCTAGATAGTCTCTTATCTTTTTCAACATTAATTTAATCTCCTCCAGCTAGCAAAAAATCAGGAGAACCCTGATTTTGTTTATTCTGTATCTACAACGACATAGCGATTTGGCTCATCACCTTCAGAGTAACTAGTCACGCCATCCATGCGTGAAATAATACGATGGATAATCTTGCGTTCGCTATTTGACATGGGATCTGTCTGATGACTACGGCCTTCTTCTAAAACACGAGCCGCCAATTTTTGCGCATAGGTCTGCAAGACTTCTGCACGGTGTTCAACATAATCATTAACATTGATTGTGATATAGAAGGTTCTTGAATAGCGGTTATAAAGATAATTTTGAGCCAATAGTTGCAAGGCCTTCAAAACTTTACCATGATAACCAATAATACGCCCTGGCTCATTTGTATCAATTTGTAAATTGATGCTACGACGGTTATAATCATTTGAAATCGTCGCCTCAACGTCCATATCATCAATGATTGTCTGGACATAAGTCGTTACTTCCGTAGCTACTTGTTCAATGTCAAAACTCGGTTCAACCTTTAAGCCCAAATCTTCTAATTCTTGACTTTCAGGTTGCTCAGCTTGGCTCTCAACAATAGGAGTTTCTACTTCTTCTCCTAGGCCAGCTTCTTCAAGCTGTAACTCATTTAAAATCTCAATATGCCCAGTTTCTTCTAAGATGGTGCTAGCATGTTTTTCATTTTTCAATATTTCAGCCTTGACTTCATCAGAAACCCCTTGACCTTCTTCTTCAATCTTTTTAATTGCTTCTACAACATGACCCAAATCAACGGTTGCTTCACTGACCGTTTTGACCGGTTCATTTTGTTCATTGATTTCTTTAGGAACACCCTTAACAGCTTGTTGATTTGCTTTAATGACAGTTGTTTCACTAATAGCTTCAATGTCAACTTGAGCTGGTTTTTTACCAAATAAACCAAGAAATCCTTTTTTCTCGCGAGAAATGACTTTGATATGAGCCTTCATCCTTGGAATATTTAATTCTTCCAATCCTTTCTGGATTGCTTCTTCAACAGTTGAACCCGTAAATACTACCATTACCAGATTCCTCCTTATTATTTCATTTTCTGAGCCTTTTTCTTGGCTTTTCTTTTTCTATTTTCCAAATCTTTTTGTGCCTGAACTACCGCCTCGCGCTCTGCAATAATCTTGAATGGATTGTTCAAGAAATAGGTTTGCAAGACTTGATAAGCATTGGACACTGCCCAGTAGAGAGCGACTCCGCTCGGAGCATAAACCCCAAAGATAAAGATTAAGACTGGAATACCATACATCATCGCAGTCGTAGCGCCATTACGCTCAGACAAGGCTTTATTAGACAGCCAAGTACTTAAAAAGGTAAATACAGCTGCTAAAATCGGAAGAACAAGGGTTGTATCCACACCACCAAGGTTAATCCATAAGAAATGACCTGTCTTTAAAAAGTCAACTCTTGATAGAGCTTGGAACAAGGCCAAGATAACCGGCATCTGAATCAAAATTGGCCAAAGAGAATCTGACTGTCTGACACCCATTTCTTTAAAGACTTTACGCATTTCTTGCTCTAGCTTGGTTCTGCTTTCCATATCTCGACCCGGATATTGTTCTCGAAGCGCCTTAATACGTGGTTGAGCTTCCTGCATTTTTCTGGAAGCCACCATTTGCACTTGAAAGACTGGCAAGAGAACTGTACGAATCAAGACCGTAAAGAGAATAATCCCCACTCCGATACTGATATCAAACGATAAAAAGCGAATAATTTCCGCAAAGAAGTAAACAAATTTACTCCAAAAATCAGCCGAATTGGCTGTAATATCGCTAGTTGTCCCATTAGTCGCACAGGCTGTCATGATCAATAGAGACAGTCCTAGCAAACTAGTCAACTGTAGTTTCTTTTTCACTCCCATTTCCTTCCTGGTAAATCTTTGATAATTTTAATACGTGGAGTAGATTTTTCTCCATCTCTGCGTATCCCAAGGTTTCGACCCCTTTTCGAGCAATGACAACAAAGTCGACATCTTCTACCAGACTCCCTTTTGCATTCTGGATAATATGTCTAATTCGTCGCTTAATTTGATTTCTAGTGACGGCATTCCCAAGTTTTTTGCTAACTGATAGACCTACTCGAAAATGGTTTTTCTGATTTTCTAATTGGTAGACAACAAATTTGCGATTGGCAAAACTTGTCCCCTCCTTGAAAATCGCCTTAAAATCTTTCTCTCTTTTTACACGAAAGTTTTTCTTCAAAACTCAACTCCATCTATTAAATTACTACTATTATACCATATTTTTCAAAAAAGCCAATCATAGCAAGGTTTTGGACATTTCCATCAGAAAAAGAAGCTGGAAAAATCTCTTTCCCAACTCCTTGTACTGAATATTTTTCTAGTTTTACTTATTTTTTCAAGCGTTCAACGTCACGGGCAATGACTAATTCTTCATCAGTTGGAATAACCAAAACACGGATTTTCGCTGCCTCTGTTGAGATATCTCCTGTCACACCAAAGACATTCTTCTCTGGGTCAACATCACAGCCAAACCAAGAGATACCTGAAATAACATCTTCACGTACGTTTGCAGCATTTTCACCGATACCTGCAGTAAAGATAATAGCATCTGCTCCATTTAGGACCGCAAGGTATTGACCGATATGTTTTTGGATACGGTCAACATACATTTCATAAGCCAAAGTGGCATCGTGGTCCCCTTCTTTCATAGCAGCAATCACATCACGCATATCACTGGATTTACCTGAAACCCCCATTAGTCCTGATTCACGATTAAGGACGTGACTAATGTCCTCAGGAGTATTAAAGTCCTCTGTATATTGCATTAAGTAAGGAATGATAGCTGGGTCAATATCTCCTGTACGTGTTCCCATCATCACACCACCAAGTGGAGTGAATCCCATTGAAGTATCAACAGATTGACCACCCTTAACAGCTGTGATAGAAGCTCCATTACCAATATGGCAAGTAATCAATTTCAAGTCTTCTAATGGACGGCCCAAGAGTTTTGCAGCTTCTCCTGCTACAAACTGGTGACTTGTACCGTGGGCACCATATTTACGAACCTTGTTTTCTGTGTAATATTTTGTTGGTAGAGGATAACGATAAGCTTTCTCTGGCATACTTGTGTGGAATGAAGTATCAAAAACAACTACACTGGTAATGTCTGGCAACAATTCCTTGAAGGCACGAACACCTGCTGCATTGGCTGGGTTGTGGAGAGGAGCCAACAAGCTCAATTCTTCAACTTTTTCTAAAACATCTCCCTCAACGACTGTTGATTCTTTGAAATATTCTCCACCTGCAACAACACGGTGTCCAACACCTGTAATCTCGTCATAAGCCTTGATAATATCGAAACGAATCAAATCATCCAATAAAATTTTAACAGCTTGTGTATGATTTTCGATATCCAAAATTTGTTGTTCAGAACGGCCATCAAATTTTACAGTTGAAATTGAATCTTTCAAACCGATACGTTCAATCAACCCTTTCGCCAATACTTTTTCTTCTGGCATTAAGTATAATTGCCATTTCAAACTTGAACTTCCCGCATTGATTGCAATTGTTTTTGTCATAACATGATACCCCTTTTTAAGCGTTTTCATCTATTATAACAAAATCTATTTTATATTTCAGTACCTTGAGTCCATTTTTGAAAATTTTCTTTAAATTTCATTAAAACACTCGCATCTTGCAAGCTAGAAAGTGGATAAATAAAAGGCTCCACTTCTATTTCACTTTTCTTCTGTAGGATAAAAATAGTCTTAGACTGTTTGGCATTGGCAAAGAGATTTTCAGGCAGACTAATCATGGCAACCAGACTCGCATCCTCTTTCAACCACCCTTTCAACAAATCACTCTGAGGACTGGTCAACAAATCACTCGGAGCGAGAAAAATAGCGTATCCATCTGACTTGAGATACTTAAGTCCTTGTTCCATGAGCAAGTGATGGGCGTAAGTATGTTCTTGGCTAGAAGCAACTTGATGACGCGACGCAACGGCGTCATCAGGATAATATCCAACAGGCAAGTCGCTGATGACCACATCACTTTCTTTGAGCATTTGTGGACGAACGGCATCTCCTTGGACAAAGCCAGCCTGCAAACCAATTACATCTGCCATGCTAGCTGCCAAATCAATCAACAAATCATCCACTTCCATTCCCAAATAATCCACCTTTTTATCAAGCGAGGTCAAGAAAGTAGCACCCAGAATTCCCATCCCAGAACCCATTTCGAGGATCGTAATCTCCTCCTCTTTAAACAACTCTTCCACAATAAACACCAAAAGTAAAGCAATGGCATCTGGTGTAAACTGGTGATTGGCCTGTAGGGGCTCTGTCTGCCCAGCCTTCATCAAGAGAAACTGGTAGGTCTTGAGCCATTCTTCTTTTCGAAGCGCTAAACGCTTAAGGGCTTGATTGTTGTCTTTGACCTGCTCTAGCTCAGTTTCACCATCCAGATAGATGCTATTTTGCTCCACCAGGGCGTCATAAAAATTGGTCGCCAAATCACTTTGAATGACTTGGACATTCTCTAGTAAATACGTATAAGCTTGTTCAATTTTTTCAAAATCCATATTCCTATCTTATCAAATTTCCCTTCTTTTTTCCATCCTTATAGAAAAATCACTCCCTGATTAGGCGAGTGATTTTTGGGCTACTGTTAAAAAGAGTTCTGAGTAATTTCCTTGAAACAGGTCTTCAGCGCTATAGAGGATCTGACTATGCACAGATGAAAAACCAAACTGGGCTAGCTTGTTTTCCAGTTCAGGTAATTCAAATCCATGATGGTTAGCTTCTATCTTGGTAAAATCAGCAATGAGGAGTTGTCCATCTTCCTTCAAATGTTGATGAAACAGTGAGAGAGCCGCATCCAAATCAGGCATATGATGAAGAACACGACAAACAACAATGAGATCAAACTCTTGCTCCAAGGGATTTGCCAGTAAATCTTGCTCCAGAAACTGGATATTCTTGATGTCTTGCTGCTCCGCTTTCAAACGAGCTTGCTCCAGCATTTTCTCCGAAATATCTACCAATGTTACAAACTTGGCTTGTTTGGCTAGTGGCAAGGTTAATAGACCTGTCCCTCCACCGAAATCCAAAATTTCTTTGTCTGATAGAAGATCAATCTGTTTCTCGACTGCTTGACAAACCAAGTTTGCAAGGAAGATATTTTTAGGGGAATCAAAAGTTTCTGCTTTGTGGTTAAAATCATGTTTCATATTTTTAGTTTAGCACAAAGTAGCTTGATTGGCTAGGAATTCTCTTTCTTTTCAGACTTCTCTTCTGATTTTTTCTCCACTTTTTCGCTTGAATCGGTCGCTACCTTTTCCTTTTTCTCTGTTTTCTCTTCTTTTATTTTGACGGAAGGAAAGATGAACTCATATTGGCTCTTAGGTGTACGAACCCTTGTCACCAAGCTTGTTTTCTTATTTTGATAGCTCACCTGACCCAGATTAAAGGCCTGTTCACCACTTTCTTGCTCAACCTTATCTTTCGTTCGTTTGGCCATGGCAAAAGCGACCAGCTTTTCTTTATTTAAAGCATAGTCTTGATAGTGGGCAACTTGTCGGTTCAAGTAAAATTGTAACAAAAGACTAAAGATGGCTGCCATGGTGACTGCATAGAGGAGAACACCTGCCTTAACTTTTTTCTTTTTCCACACGATAGATGAACTCCCTTTCTAAGCCTTTTTGGAACTGGAAACGAAAGCGAACCAGTTGATTGTCCTCTGTAATCTGCGCAGATTTGAGTCCATAAATCATAGGCTGATATCCTCGTCCACTGGCATCAGTTTTTCGAAAATCATCCGATTTTGACTTACCTATCGCAATTTCCTTGCCATCCTGCTTCATATAAATGCGATTGCCCTCCACTTTTTCGAACTGCGAACGGTCTAATTCTGTCTCCAACTGGTCCACAAACAAGAGCCACTCCTTTTGCTCGCTTTGCTGCTGGTAGCGAACTTCTGAAATAAGGAGCTGACTCATGGCTTGAAAGAGGAGTAAGCTTCCACTGATGACAATGAGAGCAATCAGAGATTCCAACAAGGTAAAGGCCTTGACCTTATGGCTCTTTGATCGCCAACAACTGTTCTGAACCATAGTAGACCTCCAATCCCTTTTCACTAGAAAACACCTGAATCTCACTCCGTTTATGTTTACCTGATTTTGACCTGTCTGCAAGGCCATCTTAGCTACCCTCAAGACTTCTTCCTTTTGCAAGATTTTTGCTTCTTCTTGCCTATTTTTCTGAATTTGTCCCAAAAGGAGGGTCGCGATGCTAGCAAAGATAGCTAAAGCAACTACTGCTTCTAGTAAAATTACTGCCCTAATTTTTTGTTTCCTTAATGCGTTTAATTTTTCCATTTCCTAGATATAACTGATAGCGAATCGTTCCTTTACTGGTCTGAAATTCAACCTTATCCAAGGACGAATTGCCCCCAGCTCGGTCAAATGCGATACTTTGTCCCGATGGTGCTTGAATTCCTTTAGGAACTGTCAGCTTTTGACTGCCATTGCTAATGGTCTGTCCGTCTATGCTCAAACTAGTCTTTTGCTGACTAGCTACACTGCGTTTTTGGGTTTCCCGATAAAGTTCTTCAAACTCCATAAAGAAAATCTGCTCCTCTACCGCCGCAAAAGTGGACTTGACAGAACCGGACAAGCCTAAGGCAAGGATACTCACAAGACCCAAAACCAATAGACTTTCAAACATGGTAAAGGCCTTAATCATTGACTGTACGATTTGCTCCTCCGTTTTTAGTATAGTATTCATTATAGGCTTTAGCCTGTTCAGGAGTAATACGCCCATCTGCTTGTAACTTGCTTAGGCTAGCATCTTCATTTTTATCCAAGCTATAAAGTTCTGCCTGGCTTTCCACCACCTTAACAACAGCAGCTTTTCCTTTGTCATTTACCGCTTCTTTTTGCTTGGTCAAATTAGGTACAAAAAGCAAGAGAAGTACGCTGATGATGAGCAAGACCACCAACATTTCCACAAGTGTGAAAGCCTTCACTTTCGCTTTTTTCAAGAATGTCATCATTTTTTTCATGTTAAAAATTTACCTCCATATTTTGATACATGGGCATGAGCATTGCCGCGTAAAGTAAAACGATAAGCAGAGCCACAAAGATAAAAACCAGTGGCTGCACCAAATTCATGGTGCGGTTGACTCGGGTAAAAAAGGCTTCCCAAGTTTTTTCAGCATAAATTTCCAACTCACTACCCAGCTTGGACTTGACTTCCCCATACTCGATAATGAGACTCAACTCTTTCTTAAAGAAAGGATAGGTTGCTATGGCTTGAGAAAATTCGCGGCCATTTTGAAGGGATTGAGCTAGGTCCTGACCGATTTCTTTAAAGAACTGGGAACCTTGTCCCTGCATGATTTGAAAAATCTGCATCAGCTCCATTCCCTGTGAAATCATATTCCCCCATTCACGCGCATAATAGGCTGTCAAATAGGTCTGCACAAAAATTCCAAGAAAGGGAAGGCGTGCTAAGATAGAAAAGACACGCATCTTAGAACTTCTTTTATAAAAAGTTAGTGCTAAAAGAACACCTACTGAAACAAACCCTACCATTCCTAGAAAGATTTGTGGCAGATTGCCAATAATTTGGGTGGCAATATTGCTACTATCCAGTTGTGGTAGTAGGTAGTTCCGTAGCCCCAGCATGATTAAGAGAAGAAAACCCAGCAAAATCAAAGGATAGGTCGCTACTTCAATTAATTTTTTCTTGACCTTGGCCAGATTGTCTAGATATTCTTCTATCTTTCCCAAACTCAGGTGGAGATTTCCATGGACTTCCGCTAGGGATAACTGAGTGACAATGGCACTTGAAAATCCCAAACTTTCCATCATTTCTGAGAATGATTTCCCCTGAGACTGCCCGTGCGCATCTGGGTCACACACTGCTTGTCCAACAAGGCACTCCTATCTAAAAAGGAAATGGTCTCCACCAGATGAAAACCGCTGGAAAAGAGATTGTTAAATAGGGTGATGATATTTTTTTGTTTAACTGTAGATAATTTTTTCCGTTTCAGCCTGAAGACTTGTGATATGTCCATCTTTAAGAAGCTGGTCAATCTGTTCATTCCAGCTAGTTGGCTGGTGGTCTTGATAGTCTTTGCTTGCAAAGTCAACGATTCCTCCTCCCCCGATTAATCTCTGGTAGCAGACTCCTTGCAGAACGACTGCTAATTCCTCCTCACTCACACCCAACTCCAGCAAGCGCTCATAAACACCTCGGATACTCTTGGCATGAATGGTTGAAAAGACTGTCGCCCCTGTCAAACTGGCTCTGATCACTGCACGCGCCGTTTCGCTGTCTCGAATTTCTCCGATAATCAAGAGATCTGGTCGATGACGTAGGGAAAGTTTGATGAGATTTTCATAGGTTAGTCCGATCGCTTCATTCAACTGTAATTGGAGCATGTCGTCCTGCTTGATTTCTACAGGATCTTCGATGGACATGACTTGCTGTCCTTTAAAGAGAGACTTGGCCAATTCATGCATCAGGGTTGTCTTGCCACTTCCGACTGGACCAGCAAAGAGATAGAGACCACGTTGCCTGTACTGCTTGCCCAATTCATCAATATCCTGAAACCAAAAATGCAAGTCCTGTTTCTCATCATGCAGCAAGCGAATAACTAAACTCTCATGCCCTCTATAATCGCCTACTGTAGATAAACGTAGGGACGCCATCTTCTGGTCATATTCATAATCACAGGAACCAAGTTACTACGTCGCTTTTCTCCCACATTCATACCCGCCACAAACTTAAAGTGACTAATAACGGCCGCAAACTTTTCAAAATCATAGCTACCAATTTTACAGCGCTCGTCTCCTACCCTCATATGAAGCTCATAATCGTCTAACTTAGGAACAAAATAAATATCCTGCGCCCCTTTTTTCCGAGCCGAACGAATGATTTCTTGTGCAATTTCTTGAACCATACTTACCTCCTCACCTATACTATTCGCAAAGATTTGGGAAAAATAAAAAAAGCAACTCCAAAAAAGTTACTTTTTCTCTATTTTAATTTCATACGGCAAGAACGGTGCCTTTCCTTACCTGTTTGTTTTTCATAGCCTGGACGTAATTTTTCATCTGGGATAACCTGCTCATCCTGTAAAAGAGCCAAAGAATGGTATTGTTGTAAATAGTCATCACATTCATCACACCAGCGTTGGTCTTCCGGATCCCAAAAAATGGTCATCAAGTCACTTCTACTTTTATAAAGAGGGGATTCTTGTTCCAATCTAAACCAGCAAGTTTTATAGTATTTGAGAGCATCATAATACTGGTCAAATTTTCTACTTGCTACAATATCTTCTTCCCAACCTTCTAAGAACCACCACGGTTCAAAATCTCCGTACATTTCTATAACACGATACATATTCATTCATTCCTTTGTACCGTATATTATAACCAATTCCGCTAAACAAGGAAAGAAATATGCTCATTTCTTAATTTTTTGATAAAAAATCCAGCCATCTTATGATGACTGGATTTCTATTTACTTATATGATAAAAACTTTTTGTTTCTTAGGATTCTGAGATATCGTTTTCGATAATGACCTTAATGGCATGGTGATCTGCTGCCTTACCGAAGACTTCATAGGCTTTTTCAATTTCACTTAGTTTGAAATAATGAGTTACCAATTTTTCTGGTTCAATCTTATGACTTTCAAGAGCTTTCAACAATTGTGGAGTTGTATTTGTAGATACCAAACCAGTTGTTACATTGATGTTGCGAATCCAAAGCTTGTCCAAATCAAATTCAACTGGTTTACCATGTACACCACAGTTGGCAACTGTTCCGTCTACACCGATAATTTTTTGACAGAAATCAAATGTTGCAGGAATACCAACAGCTTCGATAGCGACATCTACACCACGGCCATCTGTCAAATCATAAATTTCTTTAATGGCTTTTTCAGGGTCTGAAGAATTAACCTTATGAGTCGCACCGAATGATAAAGCAGTTTCCAAGCGGTTATCGTCTAAGTCCACCATAATCAATTTAGCTGGTGAATAGAATTGAGCTGTCAAGAGAGCAGCCAATCCAACAGGGCCTGAACCAATAATGGCTACACTACAACCAGGTTCTACTTTCCCTTTCAAGACACCAATTTCATATCCAGTAGGTAGAATGTCTGATAGCATAACCAAGGCTTCATCTGACAAGTCTTCTGGAGTATGGTAAAGAGTATTATCTGCATGAGGGACACGTAGATATTCAGCCTGCATACCATCAATTAAGTGACCGAAAATCCAGCCCCCTTCGTCTTCACAGTGGGCATAAATTCCTTTTTTACAGTAGTAGCATTTACCACAGGCACAAACACAAGAAATCAAGACCTTGTCGCCTTTTTTGAAGTTCGAAACTCCTTCTCCAACTTCTTCAACAATCCCAATTCCTTCGTGACCAAGAATGGTACCACTTTGGCAAGCGGGAACATCCCCTTTGATAATATGGAGGTCTGTTCCACAAATAGTGGTTTTTACGATACGCACAATAGCGTCTGTTGGCTTGCGAATCACTGGTTTGTCAACGTCAACAAAAGAAGCAAGTCCTGGTTTAACATAAGTATAGGCTTTCATAAAGCACTCCTCCGTTTTTTTATTTGTACTATTTATAATACAATTGTAAGCCTTTTCATTTGTTTCTTCAAGTATTTTTGTGATTTTTTTAACTTTTTTATTTACCGGTAAAGAAATATAGATAAAAAAGCAGAAGCTAGTCTGCTTTTATCCTTAACAAAGAGAAATTTCACTACTCCAGAAGAACTTTCGATTAACATAAAACGACTAAACAAAAATGATATTACTGATAGATGGAGAATATTCTTCTATATCATTAATAAACTAGGACATCCCAAACAATTGCACTTTCAGTAAATTTCTATACTAAAATTACGAATAATCTCTGCAATATTATCTAGGCTACAAAACTCACTTGATAATTTACATTTTACCAACAATTTTGATAATAGCGTTTGTCTTTAAAAGTACAATAACGGTCTTGCTTCTCTCTTAACGAGATTCAAGACCGTTATATAATATTTTCATTTTTTACTTGAAAAAATAGTTCTCAAAGAGAGGTTTCTATTTTATAGTTCTATCTTCTGCTATTTGATTGTGTAGATAATGAACTTGATGTACTGCTAGAGCTATTACTTGAGCTTGGTGTAGATGAGAAACTACCAATAATACTTGACCAAGCATTTTGGTAATCTGCTTCACTTCCTCCAATAGCAAAGTGATAGCTTGTCGTTGGAGCTCCCGCCTTGGTAGCCCAATAGCTCGTCACAGTAGAACCTGAAAGATCAACTGTTTTTCCATTAACGGATACTTTGCCAGGCTTCTGCCCTGTAGATTTGAGGACCTGAGATTGAGTCACACTTGAATCAAGATTAAAGTGTTCATTGCCCCAAACACCAGGCTCTGCCTGTTGGATAGCATTGACCAAGTGGGCCATATATTTGGCATTTCGATAATGCCCAGCCCCCTGAGCCATTGGACGGTTGTCATCGTGACCTAGCCAACCACCTAGAGTCAATCTTGGTGTCGAAAGCATGAGCCACATATTTTCATCTTCATTGGTTGTACCAGTCTTACCAATCCAGTCTGCACGAGCTAAGCTTGAATTAATAGAAGCCAAATCCGTTTGGAAACTTGAAGTGATCCGAGATGAAATCACCTCACGAAGCAAACTCTGCATAATCGTTGCTGTTGCCTTCGAATACACTTGAACTGGTTTATCTTGGAATTCATAGATTACTCTACCATCAGATGATTCAATCTTAGAAATCACATGTTTTTGATGATAGACACCGTTATTAGCAATTGTTTGATAACCATTGGTATGCTGGGCAACTGTGACTTCAATCCCACCACCCATAGGCAGACTTTCGATACCGTACTCTGGAATCTCGTAACCCATTTTTTCCATATAGCTCTTAACATCGACACCTTTTTCACGAAGCATGCGATAAGTCCAATAGGCTGGAATATTCCATGAATAGTTTAAAGCATCACCCAAATTGACCATATCTGTGCCTTTACTACTACCATGCACAATCGGACTACCATTTGCAAAATTTGTAGGATAATTTGACAATATGCTAGCACTTCCCATCAAACCTTGGTCAATGGCAATTCCGTAGGCCAGCAAAGGCTTGGTTGTAGAGGCTGGCGAACGCTTGGTGTCAAAGGCGTGATTGTTTTGGTTAGTCTGGTAATTACGACCACCAACAAAACCTAGAACAGCCCCCGTTTTATTGTCCATCAAAACATTCCCTACTTCAGGCTGCCCAGTCGAATCATCTACCAAATGACCATAGTTAGCAACTGCATTTTGCATGGCCGCATGGATTTTTTTATTGATCGTTGTAGTGATTTTGTAGCCGCCATTACTTAGTTCCTGCTCAGCTCTCTCATGATAAGCCTTTCGAATCGCTTCATTTTTCAACTCTTGGCTCGAAACATTATCCTGTCGAACTAAATAATCATACATACGGTCTGTCGCTTCAGCCATAGCTGTAAAGTAGAGATAGTCCCTCGAAACAACATTGACAGTTCCTGATGGCAAGAAGTCTTGTTTGAGATTATAATCCTTGTACTGGTCGTATTCTTCCTGAGTCAGAGCACCCGTACGGTACATGTTGTAGAGAACATCCTTGGCCCGCTTCAAACCAAGTTCTAAGTCTTCATCACTCTTTAACTCTCCAGTATTTTCATAAGGGGAATAAGTAATCGGACTCTGTGGCAAACCTGCTAGGAAGGCAGCTTGGGGAATACTCAACTTTTGGCATCGATACCAAAAATCCCTTCAGCAGCTTGCTGGGCACCTGCAATATTCTGCCCTTTATGATTTCGACCAAAGGGAGCAACATTGAGATAAGTCGTCAAGATTTCATCCTTACTCATGCTACGTTCCAAGGCAAGGGCATCAACAATTTCTGTAGCCTTACGAGCCAAAGTCGGAGCATCTCCGACCACTTGTTGCTTGATTAACTGTTGGGTCAAGGTCGAGCCCCCACTAGACGAGCCCAAACCTGCAAAGGTTCCCAAAGTCGCCCGAATCACAGCTTTTGGCACAACTCCTTTATGTTCAAGAAAATGTTCATCCTCAGTAGCAACGATAGCCTTTTTGAGATTGTCCGATATTTCCTCAGATGAAACAGAAGTTCGCAATAGGTCACTCTCGATAGAAGCGATAACACTCCCATCTTCGTAAACAATTTCTGAGATGGAAGAAATATTTTTAACCTGCTTGACCAAATCCTCCGATTGGGGAACCTTGGCCTTGTCAAACAAAGCAACTCCATAACCAAGAGCTACACCAGCACCAAAAAGCCCACCGATAAAGCCTAGAATAAAGAGAGTATTCAAAATTCCCTTAATAGCAACTAAAATGCTACCTAGGATAGCCAGAACTTTCCCACCTGTCTCATCCAACTTCTTCTCTTCTGAGACTTTCTCTGATTTTTTATGATTTATTTTTGATTTTACTAGCTGGAAAAATTCCAGCATTTTTTGTTTTAATTCATTTAATTGATTTTGCATGGATTTCCTCACTGTAACTATTATACCATAAAAGGTAAACTTTCAATAAAATAGCCACTTTCTTCCCTATTCTACTAGGCTATTGCCCAAGTTTGTGATACAATAGGTAGAAACAATATTTTTAAAAAGGAGAAAAGACACATGCACATTTTTGATGAGCTAAAAGAGCGTGGTTTGATTTTTCAAACGACTGATGAAGAAGCTTTGCGTAAAGCCCTAGAAGAAGGTCAAGTTTCTTATTATACTGGCTACGATCCAACTGCTGACAGCCTTCACCTAGGCCACCTTGTCGCAATCTTGACAAGTCGTCGCTTGCAACTAGCAGGTCACAAACCTTATGCGCTCGTTGGCGGTGCTACAGGTCTCATCGGAGATCCGTCCTTCAAAGATGCTGAACGTAGTCTCCAAACAAAAGACACAGTAGATGGCTGGGTCAAGTCTATCCAAGGACAACTTTCTCGTTTTCTTGACTTTGAAAATGGCGAAAATAAAGCTGTCATGGTCAACAACTACGACTGGTTTGGCAGCATCAGCTTCATTGACTTCCTCCGTGATATCGGAAAATACTTTACTGTCAACTACATGATGAGTAAGGAATCTGTGAAAAAACGGATCGAAACAGGAATTTCTTACACTGAGTTTGCCTACCAAATCATGCAAGGTTACGACTTCTTCGTCCTTAACCAAGACCACAACGTAACGCTACAAATCGGTGGTTCTGACCAGTGGGGAAATATGACAGCTGGTACCGAATTGCTTCGTCGTAAGTCTGACAAGACTAGTCACGTTATCACTGTTCCATTGATTACAGATGCAACTGGTAAAAAATTTGGTAAATCTGAAGGAAACGCAGTCTGGCTCAATCCTGAAAAGACTTCTCCATACGAAATGTACCAATTCTGGATGAATGTTATGGACGCTGACGCTGTTCGCTTCTTGAAAATCTTTACTTTCTTGTCACTTGAGGAGATTGAAGACATCCGCAAACAGTTCGAAGCTGCTCCACACGAACGCTTGGCACAAAAAGTCTTGGCTCGTGAAGTCGTCACTCTTGTTCACGGAGAAGAAGCCTACAAAGAAGCCCTTAACATCACTGAGCAACTCTTTGCAGGAAACATCAAAAACCTTTCTGTCAAAGAACTCAAACAAGGACTTCGTGGAGTGCCAAACTACCAAGTTCAAGCAGATGAAAACCACAATATCGTGGAACTGCTCGTTTCATCTGGTGTGGTTAACTCAAAACGCCAAGCCCGTGAAGACGTCCAAAACGGAGCTATCTACGTAAACGGTGACCGCATCCAAGACCTTGACTATGTCTTGAGTGACGCAGATAAGTTAGAGAACGAACTGACCGTTATCCGCCGTGGGAAGAAAAAATATTTTGTATTGACTTACTAAACTGTTCAACATTTACCTATAAACAAAGGAGTTACCCTCGAGAAAGGTAACTCCTTTTTGCTGTTAATAACTTTCATCTATCTACCTTAATAGACAGGCTACGCAGTACAATGCGCAAGGTTGTTAGATTATGTAAGATAGAGAGATTTGAAGGACTGAGCCAATTAAATAAGCCAAAGCCAATCAAACTACTATTTACGACAACGGT
Source organism: Streptococcus mitis 13/39 (assembly GCA_000385835.1). Taxonomy (GTDB): domain Bacteria; phylum Bacillota; class Bacilli; order Lactobacillales; family Streptococcaceae; genus Streptococcus; species Streptococcus mitis_AI. Next base: position 30,748 of record AQTU01000024.1, read on the forward strand.
ATCTTGAATATTCTTCTTGATGAGTGTTTTCAAAGATGATGATAACCAATCCAACTCTTGGAAGAAATCCAAGCGATTATCTAATAATAAGATATCGCTCATCTGCTTAGAAATATCTGCACTCTCATTCATCACCACACCGATATCTGATAGGGTTAGAGCCGCTGAGTCATTCAATCCATCTCCAACCATCAAAATAGTGTGACCTGCTTTCTGCAGTTCCTCTACTAACTCAAATTTCCCATCAGGTTTCAAGTCTGTATAGACCTGATCAAAGGGCAAATCTTTGACTAATTCCTCTGTCCTAACCAAGGTATCCCCTGTTGCCAGAATCAATTTTTTCCCTTGTGCCTTAAGTTTCTCCAAGGCTGCTTTGGCTTCTTTTCTCAAAGGAGTATGAATGCAGAACATTCCAATCAATTCATTCTGATAAGCCAAGAATAAGAGATTGTAGTGACTCTTGTACTCTTCAATTAAAGCATTTTGTTCTGAACTGATATGAATTTGCTCATCCTGCATTAAAACATAATTCCCAATAAGAACTGGTTGCCCATCTATATGAGATTTGATCCCCTTGCTTGCGATATATTGGAGTTTCCCATGCATTTCCTCATGTTCAATCCCCTCTATCTCAGCTTGCTTGACGATGGCATTAGCAATAGGATGATAAATGTGTTCCTCAAGACAGGCACTGATTCTGAGAATATCTTCCTCACTATAGTCCCCAAAAGGTAACACCTTTTCAACTATAGGATAACTAGTTGTGATTGTTCCCGTCTTATCAAACAAGAAAGTATCAACTTCCAGATATTTCTCCAGAACATCCCCATCCTTAATCACCATTTCACGATTCAACCCCTCCTTGATAGCTGTCAAATAAGCTACAGGAGTAGAGATTTTCAAAGCACAGGAGAAATCGACCAATAGGAAAGAAATAGCCTTAGAAAAAGAACCTGTTAATAGGTAAGTCAGCCCAGCCCCCAAGAAATTATATTTGACGACCTTATCCGCCATCTTGATGAAATAGCGTTGTTTCGTTTTCTTGTTTTCTTCAGATTTCTTCATCAACTCAATCAGCTGTAAAATCCGGCTGTTCATCTGATTATCGGTTACACGAATGCGTAACTCTCCAGTTTCTAATACTGTATTTGCACAAACCAAATCAGACTCTCTTTTTTCAACTGGAAAACTCTCTCCCGTCAAGGAGCTTTCGTTGACCATACCTAAACCTGAAACTACTTGTCCATCAAACAGAATTTCATTTCCTTGAGATAGGACCAAGACATCTCCTATTTGAACATCGGAACTCTTGATACTAACGACCGTATCCCCCTGTACTAGAAATACATCGCTCTCTTTTGCAAGAAGGCTTTGTTCTAAATCTGTTGCAGTTTTTTTCAAGGACCACTGATCTAAATGATTCCCCAAATCAAGCATAAACATGATATTGCTAGCTGTCTTGGATTGGTTCATAAACAAGGACAATAAAATCGCCGAACAGTCCAAAACCTCCATCGTTAGTTCCTTACGCGCTAGTGTTTGATAGGCTTCTCTAATATAGCCAAAAGCCTGATAACAAGTCCATATATAGCGAATAGGATACGGCACAAAACTACGAAAAAGTACACGCTTAATCGCTGCACCTGAAACAATAGAATAAGCACTCTCTTCTCTACGAATGGGAAGAGTCATCAACTCAGAAACTTTCCCTTTATCAATTCTTTTTAAAAAGGCTTCTGCATTATCTAATACAGAAAAGCCTTCTTTTATGCGTAGAGTAAAGTGCTGTTGATCCATGTAAAACTGGATAGACTCAATCCCCTTTTCATCTCTCGCCAAGGAACGAAGATAGTCTTGAATATCCAAGGTGAGTGAAAAAGAAGATGATAGTCGGATATGTTGGTATCCTCTATGTAGCACTTTAAAAGACATATTATTCTCCTATAAGGCTATCTAATTGCTCTTCTTTTTTCTCTTGCTCGTACAAATATTTGGCATCTTGCAAGACATCGTCTCCATGTTGCTTCACAACAGAAACAGATGCATCTAGCTCGTCTTTCAGCTTGTAAGCCTTAGCCAAAGCTTTAGAATAACCTTTTTTAGCTTCCTTACTTGCTAAGATTTTCAAGCCAAGGGTACCAAATGCGACACCACCCAAAAAGAGTGATGATTTTTTCGCAACTTTTGCGACGCTTAATACTTCTTTTAACATACTTATTTCCTCCTTATCATTATTATATAGAAATTTAGATATAAAAGCAATTTTATTCTATAAATTGGAGAATTAGTTTTATTTCTACTGAATCTCCCATCTACTTATTCCTAAAGTTGCTTTCATTTGCCTCTTTTGATACACTTAAACTATGAATACAAATCTCAAACCCAAAATTCAGCGTTTTGCTTCTGAGACTGCCAAGGCTTACACCTAGGGATCATGGT
>AQTU01000025.1:0-32620 GCA_000385835.1 Streptococcus mitis 13/39
TTGCATTTCCATTTGGTTGCTGAGTAATTTCAATTGTAGGAGTTTGAGTTGTTGGTGTCTTAGGATCTGTTCCATTTGTGATTTCTTCCTCATCTGGAATTCCATCATTGTCATCATCTGAATCCTTAACATCTGGAATACCGTCTCCATCTGTATCACGTTGAATTTTAACTGGAACTTTGACTACAACTTCTTCTGTGCCTTTTTTCAGTTTAACTGGAATTTCGACTGTGCGTTCTTCTTCTTTTGGTTCCCAATTGTCTACTGTTGGTGTTCCTACTAGATTTCCACCGTTATCCACTGTTAAACCATTTACTGGACTATCTACTGTAATCGTTGTTCCTGGTTTGTTTGGTGTTATTACCTTAGTATTTGCTGGTACTGGTGTTTTTTCTGGTACAGTTGTTTCTGTTACTATTCCTGTTAATTTATCCGCTATTTTTGGATTTGCATCTTCTGTATCTGGAATTCCATCGTTGTCATCGTCTGGATCCTTAACATCTGGAATACCGTCTCCATCTGTATCACGTTGAATTTTAACTGGAACTTTGACTACAACTTCTTCTGTGCCTTTTTTCAGTTTAACTGGAATCTCTACTGTACGTTCTTCTTCTTTTGGTTCCCAATTGTCTACTGTTGGTGTTCCTACTAGATTTCCACCGTTATCCACTGTTAAACCATTTACTGGACTATCTACTGTAATCGTTGTTCCTGGTTTGTTTGGTGTTACCACCTTAGTATTCGCTGGTACAGGCGTTTTTTCTGGGACAGTTTTTCCTGTTACTGTTCCTGTTAATTTATCCGCTACTTTTGGATTTGCATCTTCTGTATCTGGAATTCCATCGTTATCATCATCTGAATCTTCTTTATCTGGAATACCATCTCCATCTGTATCGCGTTGGATTGGAACTGGAACTTTCACAGTAACTGTCTCGCCACCATTTGTAACTTTAACCGGAATTTCTACTATACGTTCTTCTTCTTTTGGTTCCCAATTGTCTACTGTTGGTGTTCCTTTAAGTTTACCTTCATCATCTACTGTTAAACCGTTTACTGGTTTGTCTGTTGTAATGCTTGAACCTGGTTTGTTAGGTGTCACAACTATAACTGGTGTAATTGGTGATTTTTCCGGAACTGGTGCTGGGTTTGTAACCTCAGCAGCTAAAGGTCCATTTGCTGTTCCTCTAGCTACAGGACTCTCAAGTGTTAAATTATTATCAATTTTCTTAGATACTTTTGCAGTTATATCTGTTTTATCTGCAACTTCAGCATCAGAAATTGTTACAACTCCTGCAGGCGTTACTGATACTTTATCAGCTGACTTACCATTTACTGTCCAATTATTTCCTGATTTTGTAACTGTTACAGTCTCTGGATTTGTTTTACCTGTTGGTGTGTAAGTAATTGTAATAGCATCTATATCTTGTGGTGTTGTGCTATTAGGGCGTGTTGGTGGTGTTATTGTTACACTTCCATCCTCATTACCTACTACACTAGGTACTGTTGGTGTTACTGCCAACACTACTTGACGCTTGATTTCTACTGGAGCAAATGTTGTTCTAGTCGTACTATTAACGTCTGTAATAGAATTTTTGCTAGTATCTGGGAATATTGCTGTTGCATTTCGAGTATATTTCCCTGAATTATCTAGTGTTGTTCCTGGCTCTAATTTATCACCTTGTTTCCATGTCCATGTCATACCACTTGGTAAATAATTGTTTCCACGATCTGCTTTATCTTCACTATCTACAACTTTAAGATATCTATGAGCATCAATATTTTTACCACTATTAGCTACATTCAATGTCGAACCTACTGGGACTTTTGCGATACCGTTTTCCATATTTCTTGTTTCAATATCAACTACACGATACTTGAATTTAAAATCACGGCTATCTGTAGCACTACTTCCTTCTACGTGAAGAGTTGATTCATGTACTCCTAAAGTTTCAGTATTCAATACAGTACCTGAAGATAAACGAATTGCATATGGATTTGCTTCAGTTTTTCCTGTTTGAGACGTAAATGTTGATGAAGTTACTCCTTTTGGAAGCCCTTCTTTAACTTCTACTTTAGAAATTATACCAGTGTTATCCCATACTTTTAGTTCTGGGTTAAATGTAGCTCCTCGATAAACTGTAAATACTGGTGTATTGGCATTTTCTGTTAAACGAACACCATTTAAGGTTGCTTCAGGTTTTATTGCATCTTTTGCCACTGCTTTTGCTGGATCTGAATCAGCACTATTTCCATTTTTTGTAACTACCGTTACTTCCGTTCCGTCTTTTACTTTATTTTCTGGAATTGTAATTTCCCCTGTTTTAGGATTAATTCGTACTTCTGGTTTATCTACTGTCCAGTTTCCTTTAGGATCTTTCTTTCCTACAGCTGTTTGTGGTTGGTTATCTTCCCCTATATAGCTAACAGTAATCTTATCTACTTTTGCTGGATCTTGTGGTTTTGCCGTTACTTCTCCATTATCTTTTGCTGTTACTACTGGCGTTTGTGGTTTTGCACCTTTTGCTATTTCTTTTGCTATTGGACTTTCAAGAGTTAAATTATTATCAATTCTCTTAGATACTTTTGCCGTTACCTCTTTACCATCCGCTACCTCAGGATCAGAAATTGTTACAACTCCTGCAGGTGTTACCGATACTTTATCTGTTGTCTTGCCGTTTACTGTCCAATTATTTCCTGATTTTGTAACTGTTACAGTTTCTGGAGTTGTCTTACCTGTTGGTGTGTAAGTAAGTGTAATAGTATCTATGTCCTGTGGTGTTGTGCTATTAGGACGTGTTGGTGGCGTTATTGTAACAGTTCCGTTTTCATTAGCTACTACACTTGGCGCTGTTGGTGTTACTGCTAAAACTACCGGGCGTTTGATTTCTGTCGGTGCAAATGTTTTTCTAGTTGTGCTATTAACATCTGAAACACTAGTTGGGAATATTGCTGTTGCATTTCGAGTATATTTACCTGAATTATCTAGTGTTGTTCCAGGTTCTAATTTATCCCCTTGTTTCCATGTCCACGTCATACCGCTTGGTAAATAATTATTTCCACGATCTGCTTTATCTTCGCTATCTACTACTTTTAGATAGTTATGTGAATCAATATTTTTACGACTGTTTGCTACATTCAATGTCGAACCTACTGGGACTTTTGCTACACCATTTTCTAGATTTTTTGATTCGATATCAACTACGCGATATTTGAATTTTAAATCACGACTATCTGTAGCACTACTTCCTTCTACATGAAGAGTTCCTATGTGGTCTCCTAGCGTTTGAGTATTCAATACTGTACCTGAAGATAAACGTGTTGTGTATGGTGTTTTTTCAGTTTTACCTGTTTGAGCTGTAAATGTAGATGCTGTTATTCCATATGGAAGATTTCCTGTTGTTACTTTAGAGATTACACCAGAATTGTCCCATACTTTTAGTTCTGGGTTAAATGTTGCCCCTCGATAAACAGTAAAGATTGGTGAATTAGCTGTTTCTGTCAAACGAACTCCATTTAACGTCGCTTCTGGTTTTTGAGTATCACGTGGTGTTACATTGAATGTAAATGTTACTGGCTTAGCTTTGTTACCAGCATTGTCACTAGCATTGAAAGTAATCGTATTTGTTTTACCAACATCTTCTGCAGTTGTTGTAATAGTAATTGTAGTTACTTTTTCAGTATCAGTAATTTTTACATTAGTATTTGTTGCTTTACCAGACAGAAGTCTAGTACCATATTTTGTAGTGAAATCTTTACCGTCGATAGTAACAACTTTATTATCTTTTGCTGTTACTGTAAAGGTTACTTTTTCACCTTCTACTACTGTTTGGTTAGCTGGTGAGATTGCTAATGTAGGTGGTTGGTTATCTGGTGCTTCTAGTACTGTAACTGGTACATTTACATTTTCAGTCGATCCATCTGGATATGTTACTTTTACTACCGCATTCCCTACGTTTCCTGGCTTAGCTGTTGATGGTTTACTTACAACAGTAAGTGATCCAGATGCATAGTTCTTCACTTTTGCTTTTACCGCATCATCTGTAATTGGTTGACCTTGGTTTACTGTTAACGTTTCTCCTGTCGGATTGTACTTAGACGCTTGATCTTTTACTGTAATGGTAATTGTTTTTTCAGCTTTGTTTCCATTTTTATCATAGGCTTTAATAGTTACTGTACTATTACCTACAGGTCCTGTTGGTGTTCCAGTAATCTTACCATTTGCAAATGTTAATCCTTGTGGTAATCCAGTTACTTCAATCGGATTGTTTGGACGCATTCCTACTCCACCTGTATTATCTACAGCTGTTACCGGAATTGGTGTGATTGCTTCTTTTTTCGTTACTGTTGCTCCGTTGGCATTAATAGTTGGTGGTGTCGTATCTCTTGGTGCTAAACTTGTTCCTAGCGAACCTACAATATATGATTGATTAGTATTTCGCGCAGATGTCACAGACGCTGCATATACATTACCATTAGCTGCATCTTTTTCTGTTACATTATCCTTCAATTTCACTCTAGCTGTCATATGTATCGCATAAGGTGTGCTTACCTTACCTACTTCCATTCCAAGAGTATAACTTACCCCACCAGTATAATTCCCATCTGTTTTTCTTACAATCTTATCTAAGTCAGAATCGTCTTGGTTATTTTTAAACACTTGGGGTTTTTGATTGGAACGACTTACTCCTGAGTTTGGATCATATAGAGATCTTCTATCACCATCAAAGATCTTATCCTTCTGTTGCCAAGGATTCGAAATTACAATTGTATTTCCAACCTTTTCAAATCCACTGCCTCCATCAGAAAGCCTTCTTCCACCAACATTTCGATAACGAGTAATAGTTAAATTTTCTACTCTATTAGAACCATCCATGATATTGAACGGAGGTTGAAAATAATAATGCTGACCATAAGATTGTTCTACCATAGCTCTTCCATCATTATTGAAGAAAATATCATAGACCATCCATTTACCTGAACTGTTTTGCTCATAAACTGCTTTAATTACTGTCTTATTTTCTGTAAATTCAGGTTCATTATTTCTTGTTTTTCGTCCTCCGTTATCTTTCGGATCGACCGATGCATAGTATTTAACGTTCTTTAACGCCCCAGAAGAACTAATTGGTGTATAAGCTCTAAACTGTATTCCTCGAGGAATACTCTGTCCATTACGTGGATCATGAGAACCCGAATTCAAACGCATGGTAGCAATTTTAACAGAGTTAAAAGTTCTCTTAACACGCTTGTTCAAATCCTCAAGTTCACTAGTCGTTACTCCAGTATTAGATACCGCTCCTTGAGCAAGGGAAATGACATCATTAGCTTTTTCTAATACTTCTTTAGTAGTCTCATGATCAGGTAATTCAAGAAGTGCTGCTTTTAATTGTTCAAGAGATAGCTTTAAAGAATCATTTTTATTTGTAGGGACTTCATTTTCCTTATTTGATGATTCATCCGATTTTTTCTTAGCTTCTGACTCTGTTGGCTCTGTTTTATCATTAGCCAACTCTTCCTTAGGCCTGTTGGTCTCTTTATTTGCTTGTGATAAAGTTGCTACATCGCTCTTTAAGAGTGATGCCAATTCATCTACATCTTTTTGGACTGCATCGGCACTACTAAGTATAGCTTGCCCTCTTTGAACTCTATCTTTAATCGAAGAGAGAAGGGAACTATCAAGATTTAATGGAGTTGAAAGAAGACCATTTAGTTCTTCCAAAACTGTTCTTAACTGCGATTTATCAGCTGTTTTAAGAAGGCTTTCAGTAGTAGTTGGTTTTTCATGTTTTACAGGATTAAGTTCGACATCTACTTTATTTTCAGCAGTTTCCTTACTTTCCTCAACATTTTCAGGCTTATCAGTCCCATCTTGCAGTGACTCATCTTTTGCTTTCACTAAATCGGCAGTAGATTGATTTTTACCATTTATAGTATCTGCACTTGCTACGTGTGCTCCTAAAAACATCAGTGCTGCTATAGCTACCGATGCCGCACCGAACTTATATTTACGAATACTATAACGAAGCTCTTTCTCCGCCCTGCAATCTTGTTGCTTATTCCACATGATTTACAATCTCCATATTTTCTCTGTTGATATAGCATTTTTTCTTATAAACATACGTAAAAAAACGCTACATATAGTTTTCTTAAGCATAAACAATCTGTATTTTAAGTACATATTGTTTATACCAGTTATTTTGTACCTTGGATACAATTTTATGATAACAGATTGTCCTTTAAAATTCAATACATTACCATTAAATCCCCAAAATATTTTAAATATTTGAAAATATACAAAAATTTAAAACCAATTTATCTAAGGGATGCCTACCCTATATTATAGAAGAACCTAAAGAATATCTTTGTAAAAATAGCTTTGTTTGCCTTACTTTTAAAGTATATAAATATCAACTCAAATGTGAAAAAGTATTTTAGACATCAAAAAGAGAGGTTCCCTCCCTTCTGAATTTAATTCTGCTAAAGTAGCCAAATACTAATTGTTGATAACATCTAAAATATAGGTGTCTGACTTCAAAAGATTATTGGGGGCAAATTGGACGTCCAAGAGAGCATTTTCCTGATTACGAAAGTCGATACTATATTAAAATGAAACATCCATATAAATGATAGAGCATTTTGATTGCAAAAAAATAAGACAGTAATCTTAATGTGATTACTATCTTAAAAATGATTATCATCATTCACATAAAGTGAAAAGAGAATATAGCTAAATTTATTCTTCTGTTATGTCAATAACAATCTCTTCAGATTCATCAAGAGTTTCGGTCTTTTCTTGCCATTGCTCCTTGAGATTATTGAATCGATCTTTTGATGCTTCTGTCGCTTGACGAGCACATGATTTGGCTTGGGCAAGTACACTGTCCACAGTGATTTCACCTGACTCAACCTGTTCTTTGGTTTTAAGAACAAAATCTGTAGCCTGCTCCTTGACTTCTGTCAGTTTTTCACAGACCTGCTCCTTGGCAGTCTCAGGATCTTCTCTCAAATCATCTAGAAAATCTTGAGCCTGACTGCAAACTTGTTTGCCCTTGTCACTTGTTAAAAACAAGGCAAGAGCTGCACCTGAAACGGTTCCTAAAAGGATTGAGGATAGTTTACCCATAAGTATTCTCCTTTTTTATTTTTTGAAAAATTTACTTGCTACACGAAGAGCTGACAAACTTGCACCAGTCTTAAGTGTTTTTGATCCAGCTGATGAAGCTTTCTTGCTCAAGACACGCGCATGATCATTGAGGTCTGAAACAGATAGAGATAAATCAGCAACTGCACTAAAGAGTGGATCAATCGTTGCAACCTTAACATTGATATCATCTGCCAAGACATTGACCTTAGATAGCAATTCATTGGTATGATGCAAGGTCACATCTACATCTGAAGTTAAGGTTTTAATCGTCTTCTCTGTTTCATCGATAACACGTCCAAGCTTTTGTACAGTAATGATTAAATACACTAAAAATACAATCAAAGCAAGGGCTACAAGAATATATGCAACTTCTAACATTTAATTTTCCTCCTCTGTAACATAGTAAGGGGCCTTCTTACGATTTTGATAAAGAATGATAAAAATACCCAATCCGATAAGAACAACTGAAAGCCATTGAGATACTCGAAGTCCAAAGAACATGAGGCTATCTGTCCGCATACCTTCGATGACCATGCGACCGAAACCATACCAAATCAAGTAGAAAGCAGTAATATGACCTCGTCTGAGGCTCTTCCATTTTCGTCTAAAAATCAGAATCAAGGCAAAGCCAAGTAGATTCCATAGAGATTCATAAAGGAAGGTCGGTTGACGGTAGCTCCCCTCAATATACATCTGGTCACGAATAAAGCCAGGTAGATAATCCAGATTATCCACTGCTGCACCATAAGCTTCTTGGTTAAAGAAATTACCCCAGCGGCCTAGACTTTGGGCAATCATGACGCTAGGTGCCGCAATATCTAGAAAATCCCAAGTATTGATGAGTTTACGATCAGCAAAGATATAGAGGACAAGAGCCCCAGTTATCAAACCACCGTAAATAGCCAAACCACCATTCCAAATGGCAAAAATCTCTCCTAAATTCTGACTATAGTAATCAAAACGGAAAATAACATAGTAGAGACGAGCTCCTAAAATAGCCAAGGGAAAGGCTATCAAGATGAAATCTAAAATATCGTCTGGTATGATCTTCTTTCTAGGCGCTTCTTTCATGGTCAAATAAACCGCAAGAATCAAGCCTGTCACAATACACAAGGCATACCAACGAATGGCTATAGGGCCTAGATGAATAGCAATTGGATCAAGCATTAGGCACCTCGTTCTGAGCAATGAGATTTGTCAAACGTTCTTCGAATAAACGCGTCGCATCAAAGCCCATTTCCTTGGCACGATAATTCATTGCAGCAGCCTCAATCACGACAGAAATATTACGACCTGTTTTCACTGGGATACGGATACGAGGAATGGATACGCCAGAAATTTCAAGTTCCTCTGCATTATTTCCTAGACGATCAAAGGTCTTATGCGTATCATAGTTTTCCAAGTAAACAGCCAGCTGGACTTGTGAAGAATCCTTGACAGCACTCGCACCGTAGAGGCTCATGACATCGATAATCCCAACCCCACGAATTTCAATCAGGTGTCTCAAGATTTCAGCCGGTTCACCCCAAAGAGTAATCTCATCCTTGGCAAAGATATCAACCCGGTCATCAGCTACCAAGCGGTGACCACGTTTGACAAGCTCTAGACCTGTCTCACTCTTACCGATGCCACTATCACCCTGAATCAAGACACCCATACCATAGATATCCATCAATACACCGTGCACACTGGTCCGTTCTGCCAAACGAGAATCCAGATAACTAGATAACTCTCCAGATAAACGACTAGTTGCTGTACGACTGGTTAAAATGGCAATCTTACATTCTCTAGCTGCTTTTAACATTTCCTCTGGAACAACCAAACCACGGGCAACAATGACCGCAGTCTCAGGTAGAAACATTTTTTTCAAGACTTGGTAACGGTTGTGAGAGGACATCGAAACGAGATAGGACCACTCCTTCATTCCCAAGAGTTGGATTCGCTCTGGCGTGTAGTAGTCAAAATAGCCTGTCATTTCAAGACCAGGTCGCGTAATGTCCGCAGTATTAATTTCCTTTTCAAGTAATTCTGGTTCGCCATAGACAATGTCTAGTCTAAGCTTTTCAATCACTTCTTTTACTAAAACCGACATCATTTCCTCCTTCAAATGAGTTCTTCTCTCTATTATATCAAATTGTAGGAGGATATTTGAGATTTTTGCAGGCTTTGTAGTATTTATTTAAAAGAAAAAGACTAGATTTCTCCAGCCTTTCATTTCTAATTAGAATTTTTTACGTTTACGAGCTGCTTCTGATTTACGTTTACGTTTTACAGAAGGTTTTTCATAGAATTCACGTTTGCGTGTTTCTTGAAGAGTACCAGCTTTAGTAACCGCACGTTTGAAACGACGAAGTGCGTCGTCAAGAGATTCATTCTTACGTACTACTGTTTTAGACATTTTTTTCACTCCCTTCAAGTTCAAGATCTATTCTATTTTACACGTAAAAGGAATAATTGTCAAGAAAAAACTGCCATAAACTTATATTATCTTCAATTTTAATCTTGTTAAAATTGATTAACATTTATAGATGAAAATGATATAATAGTGGCACATATTGATTAGCAAAAATTAGTATTATTTAGAAGTGAATCTATAACATGAAAAGAATCATAAAAATTTGCCCTGTGGTCAGTATTTTAGTTGTAATTTGTTTATTGCTAGGAATTCTTACTACCTTTTTGGGAAGTGTAATGTATGACTTATTTGCATTTCATTCAAAGCCAATTTATTGTTGGCAATACTTTAGTGGTACATTTATGCATGGAAGTAAAGAAGCACCAGTATGGTTTATATGGTTTCATTTAGTTTTAAATACTTTAATGTTACTTCCTTTTGGTGGGCTATTGGAGTATAAAAGGGGATCAAAATATGTATTTTTAGTTTTTATTACTTCTATGATAATATCTTCAATTGCATTCCATATATTAACACAGAATCAAGAAATTCAGGCATCGGGTATCTCTGCTATTGGCTATGCTTTTGTAACGGGTGGGGTGATGAATATGTTTAGTATATGGAAAAATTTCAATTTAGGATTAAAACTATTTTATATCCTTTTAATCGTTCTATCTCTCACCATGCTTCTACCAAATATAACAGGCTGGATTTCAACCTTTCTTCACATGTCAGGAATTGCCAGTTATATCATGGTTTCCAGCATCAACAACTATCGACTGTCTTAATAAAAATCGTATAGTATCATAAAAAATAGTCAATACGATTATATCACAGTTTACAGACATTTAATAATTTTCTATTGGATACCTTTTTATATGAAATATCGACAACTGTTACGGGAATTTACAGAAAAATTTCTTTTAGCAGGATAGTGAACATTTGAAGTAAAAAACCACTCACTCCAAAGAGCAAGTGGTTTTTATACTTTTTATTTTTCTAACAAGCTAAGCGCTTCAGCATCTGCGATAATCGTCACATCAGGGTGATTTTGTAGGCTACTTGCAGGTAGGTTCTCAGTCACTGGACCAGACACGGTTCCGGCAATGGCTTCTGCTTTCGACTCACCGTAAGCAAAGAGAAGGATTGACTTGGCATCCAAGATATTTTTAATCCCCATTGAAATGGCTTGAGTTGGAACGTCTTCAATCTTGTCAAAGAAACGAGCATTGGCTTCAATAGTAGACTGGTCAAGTTCTACTAGATGCGTTTGACTGTCAAATGGAGTACCAGGTTCATTAAATCCGATATGTCCATTGCGACCAATTCCCAAGATTTGCAGGTCAACTGGATGGTCAGCCAAAATTTGGTTGTAGCGTTCAACTTCAGCTTCAGCATTGTCCTTAACCCCACGAGGCAAGAAACTTTCTTTAAATGGTTTTTGGTTGAACAAGTTTTCTTGCATGAAGTAACGGTAAGACTGTGGATTGTCCCCATCAAGACCTACATACTCATCAAGGTTGACACTGGTTAGATTTGAAAAATCGAGGTCACTTTCAACAATTTCCTTGTAAAATTCAAGTGGGCTACTTCCAGTCGCAAGTCCTAGGGTTTTAGCGCCGTTGGCTATTTTTTCCTTCAAAATCTCAAAAGCAACTTTTCCACCTTCGATTTGGTTTTCAACTTTAATGACTTTCATCTTTTCATCCTCCGCTTTAATCTATATTTATTATATGGTATAGACCAATTTCTGTCAAGTGAAAACGATTTAATTTCTAAAAAAAGAGCGACTATACTTGAAACATGTTATAATGGATAAGATTAGAACTTAGAAAGAATGAACAGATATATGAATACAGCTGATTTTGATTTCCACTTACCCGAGGAATTGATTGCCCAAACGCCCCTTGAAAAACGGGATGCCTCTAAACTCCTCATCGTCAACCGTGAGACGGGAGAAATGCAGGATAAACACTTCCACTCTATTATTGATATGCTGGAACCTGGTGACGCCCTTGTCATGAACGACACCCGCGTTCTCCCTGCCCGACTCTATGGTCAAAAGGAAGAAACTGGAGGTCATGTGGAACTTCTCCTGCTTAAAAATACTAGTGGAGATGAGTGGGAAGTTCTGGCTAAACCTGCCAAACGCCTCAAGGTCGGTACTCGTGTCAGCTTTGGTGATGGTCGCCTCAGCGCTGTCGTTACGGAAGAATTGACCCACGGTGGTCGTATTGTCCGCTTTGAGTACCAAGGAATTTTCCTAGAAGTTTTGGAAAGTCTGGGTGAAATGCCTCTACCGCCTTATATCCACGAAAAATTGGATGACCGTGAACGCTATCAAACCGTCTACGCCAAGGAAAGTGGCTCTGCTGCAGCACCTACTGCTGGTCTTCACTTCACCAAAGAACTGCTAGCAGAAATCCAAGCTAAGGGTGTTCATCTAGTCTATCTGACTCTTCATGTCGGACTCGGAACCTTTAGACCCGTTTCAGTTGACAATCTGGACGAACACGAAATGCACTCAGAATTCTACCAGCTTTCTGAGGAAGCTGCTGCCACCCTTCGCTCTGTTAAGGAAAATGGAGGCCGTGTCATCGCTGTCGGAACCACTTCTATCCGCACCTTGGAGACTATTGGTTCCAAGTTTGAGGGGCAAATCCAAGCAGATTCTGGCTGGACCAATATCTTTATCAAACCTGGGTATGAGTGGAAGGTCGTGGATGCCTTCTCAACCAACTTCCACCTGCCAAAATCAACTCTGGTCATGTTGGTTTCTGCCTTTGCAGGTCGCGAATTAGTCTTAGATGCCTACCACCATGCCATCCAAGAACACTACCGCTTCTTTAGTTTTGGCGATGCCATGTTTATCTATTAATTTCATAATGAAAAAACGCATATTATCAGGCATTATAAAAACTTGATAGTATGCGTTTTGTTATGGATAAAAATTGAGTTAATTTATTCTCAAGCTCGGATCTTTCAAGCTCTGAACACTGGCATTGATAACCGCGCCGACAATCAAAATCTTAGCGATGAGAATAAACCAGAACATCATGACCACCACGACGACGGAACTGAAAAAACGCACGTCCACTAGGCGATTGACATAATTGTTAATATAGACTGAAAAGATATTGAGCAGTAAGGCCAGAGTCAATAAGACAAAGGCACTACCTGGCAATACATGTCGAATTCGTCGGACCTTAACATTGGGCAGGAAATAATAAAGCATGACCAAGATTGCAAAAATCAAGGCATAGACCAAAGGGCCTGTTAGGTCTTGCAGATAATCAAAAATAGGACTATCCGATTTCCAATAGCTTTTAACAAGGTTGAGGAGCATACGGCCAAAGACACTGAGAAAGAGAGCTAAGGCAAATAGAATCTGTAAGCCAAAACTGACAAACAAACTCATAAGCTGATGGGAAATCAGTCCACGATTTTTTGCTACTCCGTAAGCTTTATTAAAGGCTTTCTGTAGGAAATTCATGGATTTTGAAAAGGTCCAAAGGGCTGATAAAACCGCAAAACTCAATAAGCCCGTTGAAGGTTGGGTTAGCACTTCTGTAATAATCTTTGCGACCACATCATACATCGTATCCGGCAAAAATTCATTGACAACCTTCAAAAAATTGGAAACTGGAATCTGAAAATAAGGGAGGATATTAACCACCACCAAAAGCAGGGGAAAAATCGAAATCAACCAATAGTAGGCTACTGCGACACTGGTCAACTCACTATCTGATGCTTGATAATAATGCAAAAATGCTTTTAATAAAGGCTTGTCTATCAGCTCTTTCCACCACTTCTTCATGTCACACTCCTTCACTTATAATCTTATACTCAATGAAAATCAAAGAACAAACTAGAAAGCTAGCCGCAGGTTGCTCAAAGCACTGCTTTGAGGTTGCAGATAAAGCTGACGTGGTTTGAAGAGATTTTCGAAGAGTATTAACTAATTTCTTCTTACCAATTCCACCATATCATAAGGCAGGGTATTGGCAGCTTCCTTCAAGGAATAGTTCTCTAAGTTATTGACATTTTGTCGTAACTTCTTGGCATACTTGGTCGTAATCAATCGTTTTTCTTCATATTCGAAAATCAACTTGCGCTCCAGATAATAGCCTCTCAGCATTTCATCGATATTGTTGGGCTTGACGCGATTGATAACCCGTTCGACAAAGGCACCACTGGTAATAATAGCTGTTTCTCGGAGGCGAGAATCCTGCATGAAGCTGATTAAAGAACTCTTATAAACCCCTTTAAGGTTCTCCAGACTTTCGATAATCATCTCTGTATTTTCTAGATAGAGCTCTGCAATTTGGTCATAGTCAAGATCTCTGAGTTTCTGTGATTCTTCATTTTTCCAACTGCGGAAGGTCTTGCCTAAGGTAAAGACTTCGTGAAGGAGAAAACGTAAAATCCGCAAGGAAACAAGGAAATAATAGGTCAATCGTGAAGCAAACTTGCGATTGATACTTTGTTCCATGTTTTTCAAATAACGTTGGTAAACCCGATAAGCACGCTCACTCATCTTGCCTTCTTCGTAAGCCTGTTCTAAACCATCACTTTCAATACTGAGGATGAGAAGTTTCAAGGCCTCCCAGTCTTCTTGAGCCCCCTTATTTTCTTGATTCAGAATAAGGTTCTCTATTCGTCCATGGTAATTGTCAATAGCTGCATAGAGGGGAAGTTTATTTCTAGTGTCTTCCAACTCTTTTTCCAACTCTATCGTTACTTCATTCAAAATGGCGATATGCATGAGATAGTCCCTGCTTTCTTCCTGTTCATCAGAAAGATGAGGCAAGACCACGAGGCCTGTTAAAAAGCTTACAAGCGTCACACCTGCGACAAGGAAAAGTAAGAGAGGATACTCCTGTTCTAGATTACTTGGTATCAGAAGGATCGTAGCAATCGACACCGTTCCCTTGACACCTGAGAAGGTCAAGAGAAGCATGTCCTTTATATACTTATTCAGTTTTTTCTTAAGTCGTCGGGTCCTATAGCATAATAGCCATAAATCATGACAAAACGAATAGCAAAGAGGACAAAGGTAAGGGCGATAAGAGATCCCAATAAAAGTAAGGGATTATAGATTGGATTGGTCAAGATAGGCTCTGCTATCATTTCCAACTCCATCCCTAAAATCACAAAGACAGAACCGTTCAGCATAAAGTTCACTGTATGCCAGACCGTCTCGGTCACCGTATCCACTTGGGCTTCTAGGAGCGTAATTTTCTTAAAACGGCTTGCCTTTAAAATCCCAGCAACTACAACGGCAATAATCCCAGAAACGTG
This sequence comes from Streptococcus mitis 13/39, assembly GCA_000385835.1. Classification (GTDB taxonomy): domain Bacteria; phylum Bacillota; class Bacilli; order Lactobacillales; family Streptococcaceae; genus Streptococcus; species Streptococcus mitis_AI. The sequence continues at coordinate 14,838 of AQTU01000025.1, forward strand.
TACTTCTTCTGCCAGAAAGAAAGTCACCAGAGGCAAACTCAATTCTAATAAAAGTTCGCTGGCAATATCCGTTGCTCTCACACTCAGCAAGAAGCTATGTAGGAAACGATTGGTCATGGCTGTTAAAAAGCCAATCAAAAAACCGCCTAGGATTGAAAAGATTAGCGAACTACTAGCTTGCCCAAGGGAAAAGACTCCAGTTGTCCAAGCTGTCAAAGCTACCTGAAAAGCTACCAAACCAGATGCATCATTCAAGAGTCCTTCACCCTTAAGGATATTGGACACGCGCTTAGGAAAGCTAAACCGCTCCGAAAGAGAGGCAAAGGCTACCAAATCCGTAGGACCAAGGGCTGCCCCAACTGCCAAGCAAGCCGCCAAGGGAAGACTGAGCCAAAGAAGATGGGCCAAGCCACCCAAACTCAGGGTCGAGATGAAAATCACTGGAAATATGAGATAAACAATGATTCGCCAGTGTTTTAAAATAGCCGTAATATCTGCTTCCTCCGACTCTCGGAAAAGCAAGGGCCCGATAACCAGTGCCAAAAACAACTCTGTATTGAGGTGAAAGTCGGTATTGGGTAAAAAGAGACCAATCACGATTCCCAAAAGAATCTGCACCAAAGGGAGAGGTAAAAAAGGCAGGAGCTTATTGGTTGTACTTGAGACAATCAAGACCAGTAAAAATAGGATGAGGTAAATCAGTAATTCCACGCACGTCCTCCTTAATCTTTTTTACAACAGGATTCAAATATCTCCTTCTGCTCTTTGATTTTTTGGTCAATCTTGGAACAATCCTTGTGCTCAATTTTTCTCTGGCACCGTTCCATTTCAAGAGCAACTAATTTTTTCTTGATTTTAAGCATTTTTTTGCTCATATGCGCTTGGTCTAGCACTCCCACCGCTCGTTCGTGGTGGTTGATTCAACAAAATTCTGGCGCATGGCATCCAGCTTTTCACGTAGGTATTGTTTATCCATGTCTATATCTCTCTAATTTTTCAATCATTACTAAAAATGGTGGGTTGTTGACTTGGTTTAAAGTTCGGTAAATAGCAGCTGTGTACTCTTGTTGGTTCAACTGGCTGACAAAATCCAAGACAGCATCCCTCTCGAGGTCGCCTCCTTCATGACCATAATAGATCATGATAGCAATCCGTCCACCTTTGACAAGCAAATGACACAGCTTTTCTAATGCTTCAATCGTTGTCTGAGGTTGGGTAGTGACAGACTTATCAGCAGACGGCAAATAGCCCAGATTGAAAATTCCTGCCTTGGCTTCTGTCACAAACTGGTCCAGTGTCTCATGACCTTGCAAGATTAACTGGGTATTTGTCAGATCAGCCTGATCCAAACGCTCCTTGGTCTTTTCCAAGGCTTGCTCCTGAATATCAAAGGCATAGACTTGCTGAGCTAGCTTGGCTAAAAAAAGCGTGTCATGACCATTTCCCATAGTCGCATCCACTACGATATCTTCTTTTGTCACTACCTCAGCCAAAAAATCATGTGCCATCTCAAGTGGTCTTTTCATTTTCAAACTCCTGTTTTACAGCCTTGCATCCTTGAACACTTCCACGACGTCGCATTTCAGTTTCAATAGCATTTAGCACTTCCCATTTATTGAGGCTCCACATAGGACCAATCAGCATATCCCTAGGTGCATCTCCTGTGATTCGATGGATGACGATATGCTTGGGAATGATTTCCAGTTGATCACAGATGACCTTTACATATTCGTCCTGGCTCATCAACTGCAATCGTCCTTCGTGATAATCTCGTTGCATACGCGTATTGGTCATAAGGTGAAGCAAGTGTAGTTTAATTCCTTGAATATCGTTATCCGTAACACAGCGTCGGACATTTTCAATCATCATCTCATGGGTTTCACCAGGCAAGCCATTAATAAGATGGGAAACAATCTCAATCTTGGGATTCTTTCTCAAACGCTTGACCGTTTCCACGTACAACTCATAGGAGTGGGCACGATTAATCAGGTCAGAGGTTGTTTCATAAGTGGTCTGCAAGCCCAATTCAACCGTCACATGCATGCGTTCCGATAACTCAGCCAAATATTCGATGGTTTCGTCTGGTAAACAGTCTGGGCGCGTTCCGATATTGATTCCTACTACACCTGGCTCATTGATAGCCTGCTCATAACGCTCTCGGATAACTTCCACCTTTTCATGGGTATTGGTAAAATTTTGAAAATAAACCAGATACTTCTGCACATCCGGCCACTTACGGTGCATAAAGTCAATTTCCTTATAAAATTGCTCACGGATAGGCGCGTCCGGTGCTACGATAGCATCTCCAGAACCTGAAACCGTACAAAAAGTACAACCTCCATGAGCTACTGTCCCATCACGATTGGGACAGTCAAACCCCGCATCAATAGGGACTTTAAAGGTCTTTTCTCCAAAGAGTTTTCGATAATAATCATTCAAGGTGTTATAAGATTTCATAACTTTCATTATAACAAAAAACATCTACAATCTCAAAAGCCTGACTTTCCTATAAATTCCTCTGTTTCTCGTTTCCTTTAGCGATTTTTTATGATACAATATGGATATGATTTTAATGAAATTAGCATCTATTTTATTATTGATACTGACCTTAGTAGTCTGCATTATCATAACCAAACTTTTTAGATTAAAAAAACTAGGACGAAACTTTGCGGATTTGGCTTTTCCAGTCTTGGTATTTGAATATTACCTTATTACAGCTAAAACCTTTACCCATAATTTCCTCCCTAGACTAGGCCTAGCCCTCTCACTCCTAGCCATTATTCTCGTCTTTTTCTTCCTTTTGAAAAAACGTAGCTTTTACTATCCTAAATTCATCAAATTCTTCTGGCGTGCAGGATTCTTATTAACCCTTGTCATGTATATCGAGATGATTGTTGAATTGTTCTTAATGAAATAATCGAATCCCTAAACAATTTCTAGGGATTTTTGCTTTCTCTCCGAAACGAGACAGGAAAGAACATTATACGATTTTACACAAAGAAAATCCCTTAGAAACTTGTATTCTAAGGGATTTATCTTCTATCTAAGACAAGAGTTTCTCTCCACTCTTTAATGATAACGAAAGTATCAAAATTTCTAGTCTTCTTTTTTACCTTTAGTGGCTACTAATCCTGCACTCAAACCGAGAAGAGCTAAGCCTGCTGCTACTGCTGCTTGGCTTGCCGCACTTCCTGTATTTGGTAACTGGGCTTTATTAGTTTGACTAGCTTCACTTGAAGCGATTTGTTTTGTAGCTGATTTTTCTGACACTTGTGGTTTTGTATCTACCGGCTGTACTGGTTTAGTTGTTTCACCGGCTGTACCGACTTCTACGATGCGATCCTGAGCCATAACTTTATCATAGCTATCCTTTTCAGTTCGCTTACCATTTTCAACCTCGATTAAGTGAACACGGACTCCTTGTCTTCCTTCTTGGAGGACTCGAGTTTGACCTACTGGAAGTTTATCGTTCTTTTGTTCCTGAACTTTGAAATCGATTGTTTCTTCTTCAATTACAAGTTCTGGTCTGTTAAGCACAAGATTCTTAACTTCGTCTTCTGGAAGAGAGGTGCCTGGGTTGGTCCCCACTTCCACGATACGATCTTGTGCAGCAACTTTATCGTAAGTTTCTTTAAGCTGACGTTTTCCATTTTCCACTTCGATTAAACGAACACGGACACCTTGTTTTCCTTCTTGGAGGACACGGGTTTCACCTAGATACAACTTATCAGACTTACGCTCCTGAACCTTGAAGTCAATGGTTTCTTCTTCGATTACAAGTTCTGGTCTGTTGAGCACAAGATTTTTCACTTCGTCTTCTGGAAGAGAGGTGCCTGGGTTGGTTCCAACTTCCACGATACGATCTTGTGCAGCAACTTTATCGTAAGTTTCTTTAAGCTGACGTTTTCCATTTTCCACTTCGATTAAACGAACACGGACACCTTGTTTTCCTTCTTGGAGGACACGGGTTTCACCTAGATACAACTTATCAGACTTACGCTCCTGAACCTTGAAGTCAATGGTTTCTTCTTCGATTACAAGTTCTGGGCGATTCAGAACAAGATTTTTCACTTCGTCTTCTGGAAGAGAGGTGCCTGGGTTGGTTCCAACCAAGACAATGCGGTCTGTTGGTGCCTCTACCACTTCATGGAGTTTTTCTTCCTTACTTCCATCAGGATTAATGCTTGTAAAGATACGTTCTTTTCCAGCTTTTCCTTCTTGTTCTACACGAGTTTCACCTAGATAAAGCGTAGAATCCTTTTTCTCAACTGTCTTGTAGGCCAAATCTTTTTCAACAAATTCGAGTTTTGGAAGTTCTTCTTGTACAGCAGCAACTGTTTTCTCAGAAACTGGTTTTTCCTTGATCAACTGGATACGGTATTCCTTAACTTGTTTTCCACTTTCTGAAACGAGGCGAACAAGTACTGGAAGGCGGTCTTCTCCACTATCTACCACAGTTGAAGCTACTTGATTGTTTTCTTCAACTGCGACTTTTGGCCGTTTACCTTTATAGGTAATTTGATAGTCTTGACGATTTTCAGCGAAATCAGCAAGTTCTTTTCCATCTACAAGAATCTTTGATTGAGTGCTTTCTTGAGGCAATTCGCTTGGTGCAAGGAAAGTCATCTCAATCATCGCAACACCGCTCTTATCTGCTTTACGCTCCATACGCCATCTCATGGCTTTGGCTTTGACAGCTTTAAATGTTACGTTTATTTCATCACCAGCTTCAATGTCTTTATCCGCACGATAAGGAACAGCTTCCCAATTTTCTGGGTTGTTGAATGGATGTCCTGATTCGTAAGCTTGGTAGTTTGAATAGTAGGTAGGCACTGCAAAGTCTGGACCGACATAGCGCTCTAAAACAAGTTTAGAAGGCGCATCCGTACCACTATCTGCAAAGAAGTGAAGTTTGGCTTGCGCAACAGTCCGCTCTACAATCTTACCATTTTCACGGAAGATCACACCTGCTGATACTTCTGGATTAGAAGATGGCGTTTTAGACCAGTTTGTCCAACGACGATTTTCAGAGTGATCTCTATCATTGATATAGTCCACACGGTCATGAGAACTGTCGTCAATATCATTAGTTGCTGAAGCAAAGGCCTGGTTACTGTTTTCATCATAGTTAGGGTTATCTGAAAGAGCCTCACCAAGTTTGTCTGTCACTCGTACAGTGAACTCAGCAGTAAGATTGCTACCAAGGACACGACCTCGAACAGTAAATTGACCTGCTTTTGTCAGATTTTCTGATGGAACTTCTTCCCATTCAACTGTCATGTCTTTTGCTTCGTAACCGTCTTTACCTGTGAAGTAAACTGGAACCTTAGTCGGCAAATCAAGTGGTTGGCCTAGTTGCAACAAGCGAGCTTGTTTAACTGCAGCAACTGGTTTACGAGAAAGTAAGTCTTTATCCTTAGTGAAGTGCAGACGGTATTCTCCTAAGATGTCGCCATTTTCAGCTTTCGCAATGACACGAACTGGCTCACCTTCACGAACGCTTGGAACGACGGTAGCGAGACCATTGTTGCTAACACTTGCTGATGACTGCGGGAACTTTTCCATCTACAGACTCAAGGTAGTAGTCTGTCAAATCAGGGTTGAAGTTTGCTAAGTCTTTACCGTCAACTTGGATTCTTGTTTGTCCTTGTTTGGCTGCCGCAACCTGTTTCGCAAAGATTTGTACTTCTGTGATAGACGTTCCACGCTTATTATCTGCTTTAACCATGCGAATGCGAACAGCATAAGTTTCAACTTTATCAAAGCTAAAGTGATTCATTTCTCCAGCCGTAAGTTGAGCAGGAGCTTTTAGATTTGTAACAGGTTTCCAGTTAGCTGGATCGTTAAATACATGGTCTTCATTGGCTACAAAGCTAGGGTTTTTAGGAGCTGTTGGAACAGTCTTACCAACATAATACTCAATCACATAAGACTTCGGTGCACCAACTCCATGGTCTTCGTGGAATCCGACACTTAGATTATCAACGGAGCGTTTGCTCAAGATACCGGAATCTCCGAACAGAACACCGACTGAAGCTTCTGGATTACTACGATTCCAGTTTGTCCAACGATTGGCTGGTCGGTCATTAAAGGAAATCAATTTATCGTTGACATTTGAAACAGGGTCTGTTGGATTTGAATCTGAAGCAAAGGCAAGTGGCAATTCTGAACCGGTCCATTGGTCAGAAATGTTTGCACCTTGCTCAGTTTGAGCAGATACGCGAACATGAAGTTTAGTTGTTAATTGAGTACCTTCTAAGCGACCATTAACTGTAAAGACACCTTCCTTAGCGTATTGCTCTGGACGAATCGCATCCCATACAACCTTAGCTGATGAAACGTGACCATTTGAATCATATGTACGAACGCTTTCTGGTAATTGCGGTGCTTCTGCGATTGGAGTTGTCACACTAACTTCTTCAACTGAAACGATACCTTCTACAGATACTTTAGCACGCGCTTCCAGGTCAATTCCTTCAACTTTACCTAACACTTCAAAGCTTTGATAGTGGTCTAGTTTTTCTTTCGGAATAGCTTGCCAAGTGACTTTGTGAGCTTTAGGGAAACCTTTGTCATACTCAACCGTTACTGTTGACGGAAGAGTAGGTTCTTGGTGTAAATCTGTCACTACATTTACAGGACGGATGGATTGCGCAATCTTCTTCTCAGTATTGGCTTGGATAGTGAGATTGATTTGACCTGTAGCACCCTCATATTCAGCTTTCAGAGTAAGTGCTCCTGGTTTATGCAACTCAAGCATTCCTTTTCGGACTGCAACTTCCCCTTCACCGCTTGTAGAGAAGCTCACCTTATCAGCTGGTAATACAGCTTGCGTTCCATCTTGATAATGAGCTCGAACCGACAAGTTGACTGTTTGGTCTTCTTTGAGACCGTCAGCTTGCTCAACTTGTAAGCTCAAGTGGTCAATTTTCGGTGCTTCTTCAAGGAATTGAATCGCATAGGTTTGAAGAGGGCCACCATCTTTAGGCTGAACAAAGATGCTCGCACGCATGCCGTTTGCTGCGCTTGCTTGAAGAACTGTAACATCAGCATTTTCAGCACTTGCTGTGACTTTTGGCAATTGGGCACCATAAGCAAGAGTGCGGTATTGCATTGGTTGTTGACTAGTAAGCCCTGTTACTGCCTCACCACCAACAGTAACAGTTGGCACTACAGGTGCTGCAGCTTTTCCTTCTTCTACCACAAGGGTTGCATGAATAGTTTCTCCAGCTAACTGACCAGTCATTGGAATACGTGATCCAGCTACTGAAAGTTTGGCTTTATCTGCTTCCGCAATCTCCCAGCTATCTACTTCGTACTCTTGTACACTTCCATCTGTTACAAGTATTGACACATATTTATCTACAGTGTTCAAATCTGCTCCTGGAGCAACACGTTTAACTGTTGGTAATTCTTTCGCAATTGCTAGAACCTCGACACGAGCCTCTACCTCACGTCCATTTGCTGTACCTTTAGCAGTCACAACTCCTGCTTGACTAACATCGACTTGAGACCAAGTTACTGGAAGTTTTTCACGACTACCATCGCTATATACAAAACCTACTGTTTTCGGCATTTTTGGTTCTTTACCGATTAATGTACGAACTCTTGCTACTTCTGTCCCCAAAACAGTCTTCTCTTGTCCTTCTTTTTTACCAGTAAAGACAGTTACTTGACTAGATTTCAAGAGATCTGAATGGGCTGTCAGTGTGAATTTACCTGCTTGTTCAGTTGATTTGACAATGGCAACACCTTTACCATTAAATGCTTTACGAATCCAAGAACCATCTGCTTGCGCCTTATAGCGTTCACGGCTGGCTTGTTCCCCGTTATCGACACCGACAAGTTGTCCTTGTCCGTGTAATTGGAAGCGAACCAGATTATTAGCAGTTGGTACTACATTCCCTTGGCTGTCAACGATTTCGTAGTAGATGTATGTCAAGTCTTTTCCATCTGCTGCGATTGCATGGTCTTCTTTGATAAGACGAACAGCCGCTGGCTTACCAGCAGTCGTAATCTTATCTCGAGCAATTTCCTTGCCAGATTCATCACGAGCAATTGCTTCCAAGGTACCCGGTTGATAAGCAACTTTCCATTCAAGATAAAGTTCATTAGCATTAGCACCTTCTTGGTAAGTTCGTCCATCGCTAGTTTGTTTTTTGTTGAATTTCTTCTCTCCTAGAGACTGGCCATTCAAGAACAATTCTACACTTGCAGCATTAGAATAAGCACGTACAGGGATTTTATTTTCCGCGTCTGCTACATTGTCTATCAACTCTTTGTTTTCCCAGTTCCAGTGAGGAAGAAGGTGAACCATTGGTTTTTTCTTGGCAGAAACCCATTGACTTTGGTAAAGATAAAAATCGTTTTTTGGAATACCTGCAGTATCTACTATACCAAAATAAGAGCTTTTAACCGGCGTGTTGTTTTGGTTGTGCCATGGAGTTGGTTCACCGATATAGTCCGTACCTGTCCAAATGAATTGACCAGCATAGCCAGCATTGTCACGGTCAAATGTCCATGAAGCAGTTGCCGTTTTACCCCAACCAACACGGTCATTTCCATAATCTGACTGTTCATAGTTACGCCATGACTGATTACTTTGTACCCACTCACGCTCTGGGTGGAAGTAACTTCCTCTTGTACGCGTTGCTGAAGATGTTTCTGACCCATAAATCAACCAGTTTGGATGCTTAGCTCTAAGGGCTTTGTAATTATCTTCAGAGTAGTTAAATCCAACAGCATCGAGTTCATCAGCAATTTTTTCATGCCCACCGCTACCATTACCGAAACGGAACTTATCTGCTCCCATGGTAACATAACGAGTCTTATCAACATCCTTGATAACTTTGACTAGACGTTTAACAGTCGCTAGAGAATGAGGATCCCCATTTGCTTCACCGATTTCATTTCCGATTGACCACATAAAAACAGCAGGATTATTTTTGTCTCTCTCTACCATAGTACGTAAATCGTAGTCGGACCATTTTTCACCTTTTTTAGCCTCAGGATGGGTAGCATCTTTTTCAAAGAAACGACCATAATCGTATGGTTTCTTTCCGCCATACCAAGTATCAAAGGCCTCTTCTTGAACAAGTAAGCCAAGTTCAGCTGCAATCTGTAAAGTCTGAGGACTTGCTGGGTTGTGAGTCGTACGAATCGAATTCACTCCCATTTCCTTCATCTGTTTCAGTCTACGGTACTCAGCCTTATAGTTTTCTTCTGCTCCAAGCGCTCCGTGGTCATGGTGCAAGGAAACTCCATGGAATTTAATGCGTTCACCATTCAAAGAGAAGCCCTCATTTGGAGTCCAGTTATAATATCGGTAACCAAACAGATCTTTCTTAGCATCAACTAATTGACCGTCCCGGTAAACACGTGTAACTAATTCATACAAGGCCGGTTTGTCATTTAAAACGGTCCAGAGTTTTGGTCTTTCAACTTCTAAAATCGCATCAAGACTAGTTACTTCATGTGCTTTCAAGGTACGGCTCTCTGTACGTACTAGACCTGTCACAGCCTGACCACCACGTTCAACGATTTGATATTCTGCTACAAGTTGATGGTCTTTGTCGTCCGTATTGACAATTTTGCTAGTCACATGAGTTTCAACCTTGCCGTGTTGCTGTTGTTCTAGTTTTGGCGTTAAGATGGTTGTCCCATTTTTCTCAACATGAACTTTATCTGTCACTTGTAAAGTCACATCACGGTAAATACCGCTACCTGAATACCAACGGCTGCTTGGCTGTTTGTTGACTGCATGAACAGCAATTACATTCTCACGTCCATCTTTGTTCAAATAGTTAGTGATATCATATGAAAATTGGTTATAACCATTTGGATAATGACCCACTAACTGACCATTGACATAAACTTGGGAATCCATGTAGACGCCATCAAAAGTAAGGCGAACATTTTTCTTGAGGTCTTTTTCATCTAGTTTGAAAGTCTTGCGATACCAAGCTTCCCCACCGTTAAGCTGTCCACCTTCATTTTGTGCAGGAGATTCATGATCGAAATCATTAAAGATACTCCAGTCATGCGGTAAATCTAATTTTTTCCACGTAGATACATCTGCATCCGGTTTAATGGCTTCTTTAGAATTCGCATTGAGTTTAAAGTGCCAATTTTGGTTAAAATTCACTTTTCTGTCTTCAATCATTTGATTGACTTCTTCATTTGTCACAGCTTTAACATCTTCCTTGAGCGATTTTTCTTGACTTGAAGCTTGTGATTCTATCTTTGGAGCTTTTTCTTCAGATTTTGAAGATGCTTTTTCCTCTTTTGGAGTCACTGCTTCATCTTCTTTCTTCTCAGATGAAATAGACTCAGTGGCACTAGGTTGTTTTTGTGCTGTACTTTCGACTACATTTTTAGTTTCCAAAGCTTGATCAACCTTTTCTTCTACTATAGGATTTTCCTCTTTAGGTTTCTCAGCAGTACGAGTAATAGGTGTTTCATCCGCATTAACTACAGATTCTCCAGCTATATTTCCTGCGAATAGAACTGCACAAGTTCCAATCATTACTGAGCAAGCTCCTACAGCAAATTTACGAATGCTATAGACTCTTTTCCGATTCCAATGGCTTTTTTCCATAAAATCCTCCTTTTAGTAATCGCTTTCATTTTTATGTAAGCGCATACTTTTAATAGTCTTTTACCCTTATTTTATTAAATAATATAGGAATTTTCAATACTTTAGCATATAAAATAATATTTTTGATAGTTTTTTCTAAAATTTGTAGAAGAATTAAAAAAAACTGAATGTAGTTTTAAAAGAAAAAACACTTATTAACCTTTAAATTAAAAGAAGTAAAAAAGTCCCTTTAAAAGGAACTTCTTCTATTTATAATTAAAAGTCTCCCCTGCCAGCTTATCAGCTAGCTTTGGAAAGAGGGTATAAAACTTATGGGCTAGGTTCAACAACATCGGTAGATTGAGTTCTCGTTTGTTTTTTCCTATAATCTTGACAATCTTTTTAGCCACTGTATCTGGTTCTAGCAGGAAACGGTCAACCGACTTGAGATAGGTACCATCTGTGTCGGCTTGGTCAAAAAATCCTGTGCGGATTGGTCCTGGATTGACTGTTGTCACATAGACTCCATAGGGCATGAGTTCGAGACGCAGAGCATTTGAAAAACCAATGGCCGCAAACTTGGTAGCAGAGTAGAGACTAGACTTACCAGTAGCGATCAAACCTGCCATGCTAACAATATTGATGATATGGCCTTTTCGACTTTCCTTCATTCGAGCCGCAAGGCGACGAGATAGATTCATCAAGGCAAAGGTATTAACCTCGAACATCTGATGAATATCTTGGTCAGAAATCTGGTCAAATTCCTCAAAGATCCCGTAACCAGCGTTGTTTATCAAGACATCAATCTTGCCATAACGGAGATAGAGGTCTGCTACCAGAGTTTCTAAGGCTGAATCATCGGTAATATCGATTTCAATCAATTCTGCACGGGGATGGTTTCCGTAGAGTTGGGCTAATTTTTCCTTATTTCTACCAAGCAAGATGAGTTGGTCGTTTTGCAAGAATTTGACCATTTCTTGGGCTAGGCCACCGCTAGCTCCAGTAATGAGAATAGTAGGCATACTTATCCTTTCCCAATCTTTTAGATTTCCACTTCTTCCAAGTCTTTGACCACATGGACATTTTCAAAAACACTAGCAGCGTCTTTTTTGAGTTTGCTGATATCTTTTGAGAGGAAACGGGCACTGATATGGTTAAGCAAGAGGCGTTTAGCACCTGCTTCTACCGCTACTTGTGCAGCTTGCATGTTAGTAGAGTGGCCATGGTTACGAGCAATTTTTTCATCACCCTTGCCATAAGTGGATTCATGGACAAGGACATCGGCATTGACAGCCAGACGCACACTGGAATTGGTTTTTCTAGTATCACCTAGAATGGTAATAATCTTACCAGGACGTGGCGCTGAGATATAGTCTGCTGCCTTGATTTCAGTTCCGTCTTCCAAAACAACATCTTGGCCGTTCTTGATTTTCCCAAAAAGTGGGCCAAATGGGACACCAGCTGCCTTTAATTTTTCAGCATCCAAGGTCCCTTCTAGGTCCTTTTGCATGACACGATAACCAACACAGAAAATAGTGTGGTCCAGCTCCTCTGCATACACCGTGAATTTATCGGTTTCAAGGATTTTTCCTAAAGAATCTTGGTCAAACTCATGAAAATGAATACGGTAAGGCAGGCGCGAACCTGACACACGAAGACTGGTTAAGACAAATGACTTGATTCCTTGCGGTCCATAGATTTCCAAATCTGTCTGCTCTTCATTGGCCTGAAAGGCACGGCTAGAAAGGAAACCTGGTAAGCCAAAAATGTGGTCTCCATGTAGGTGGGTGATAAAGATTTTGCTGACCTTCCGTGGTCGAATTGTGGTTTCCAGAATGCGATTTTGCGTACCTTCTCCACAGTCAAAGAGCCAGACTTCGTTAATCTCGTCCAAGAGTTTCAGAGCGAGACTTGAAACGTTGCGGGCTTTAGAGGGCTGACCAGCCCCCGTTCCTAAAAATTGAATATCCATTCGATACTTTCTAATTAATCAATATATAACATGCTGTGCGGTTTTCCGATCGGAAATAGCGCTTGCCAGAAAAAGCTGTAGCTTCCTGTAATAACTCCTCTTGGCTGTAACCTTTAAGACGCTTGCGACCATCAGCCAAGCTTTCCAAATCAGTCAAAGCTGTGAGACTCTCTACGCTAACAACTTCCTCATCTCCGACAGCCTTCATGTAAATCTTACCAGACTCCTCAAAGACCAGCTGATGGGGGAAAATTTGCGCAATTTCAAAGAGCAAGTCATCTGAAATCTTCTCTTCATTCTCAGAGAAAATCCGACCAAGCCCCTCACTCTCATAACAAAAACCAAAGGATTTGCCAGACAGATTAAGCCGAATAAAAGGCTTGTTTTCTAGGGTGAAACTAGGTTCAGCATTGTAAAGATTCAGTTCCTGACTGAGTTCCGCAAAATAATCCGTCGCAGTCTCAGGACTCTTTTTCTGGTAGAGTTCTGCAAAGTAAGCATTGACCACGCTAGGTGGAGGAGTGATCAGTGCCAACTGCTCTTGATTTGTTTTACCAGCTAGAAGTTGATCTAGATAGACCTTGTCCAGACTTGTATAGCCCCCATATTTTAGAGCCAAGGTTTTGATATCAGTCATAAAATTCCTCTAACCTCCATTTATTTTTCTCGGAAATGTAGCCTGTAATGACTTCGCCGTCTTCCTGATAATCACGATCTTCAAGAATCGCAACACTTTCTAAATCGTGAATCTTGTAGGACTTTGAAAAAGGCACTCGCAGGGTAAAGGGTTCGAAAATATCCTTGATTTTCTCTAAAAATAGTGCCTGCAAATTCTCACGACTATCCTCAGCCTTAGCTGAAATAAGAGCATAAGGGGTTTGGGTAGGCGTGAAATCCTCCAACAAATCTGCTTTATTATAAAGGGTAAGGCGAGGAATATCTTCCATATCCAAGTCTTTCATGATAGACAAGACTGTTTTTTCATGCTCTTCGTGGTAAGGATTGCTGGCATCGATAACATGAACCAGAAGGTCCACATGCTTGCTTTCTTCCAAGGTCGACTTAAAACTGGACACCAACTCTGTCGGCAAATCTTGGATAAAGCCAACTGTATCTGTCAAAGTTACTTGGAGATTGCCCCCCAGATGGATACTCTTAGTCGTCGCATCTAGAGTCGCAAATAGCTCGTCAGCCTCATACTGGATCTTACTGGTCAAGGTGTTCATGATAGTTGACTTCCCAGCATTGGTGTAACCAATCAAACCAATCTTAAAGGCACTTGACTCCAAACGTTTTTCTCTGACAGTCGCCCGATTTTTCTCAACCACCTTGAGCTGGCGCTCGATATCCGTGATTTGATTGCGAACACTACGACGGTTCAGCTCCAGCTGGCTTTCACCAGGTCCACGGGAACCAATTCCCCCTGCCTGACGGCTGAGCATAATTCCCTGACCAACCAAGCGGGGCAAGAGATATTTGAGCTGGGCTAGGTGGACTTGGAGTTTCCCTTCATGCTTCGAGCCCGCATGGCAAAGATATCCAAAATCAACTGCATACGATCAATGACCTTGACACCCAGAACTTCCTCTAGATTGACATTTTGCCTTGGGGTCAGACGGTTGTTGACGATGACAGTGGTGATTTCTTCTGCATCCACCATAAGCGCAATTTCTTCCAACTTACCAGAACCGACGAAGGTCTTGGAATCATATTTTTCACGTTTTTGTCTGTAACTATCTACAACGACTGCCCCAGCCGTTTTCGCTAAACTGGCCAATTCTTCCATGGAGAGGTCAAAATTGTCCATGCCCTGCAATTCCACACCAATCAGCAGGACTCGCTCCTCTTTTTTCTCCGTTTCAATCATCTAAAAACTCCTCTATCTGGCTTAAAATGCGATCTTTTACACCAGTTTCTCCAATCTGATAAAAGGTCACCTGCATGCGATTACGGAACCAGGTCAACTGACGCTTGGCAAAACGGCGGGTCGCCTGTTTGAGACTCTCACTAGCTTCCTCCAAGGTCTGCTCTCCACGGAAGTAAGGAAAGAGTTCCTTGTATCCAATACCTTTAGCAGCCTGCACATCTGGATAATGGTCAAAAAGCCACTTGGCCTCATCCAAAAGCCCAGCCTCAAACATCAAATCCACTCGATGATTGATTCGTTCATATAATTGACTCCGCTCATCATCCAAGCAGATAATCAATGGTTCATACAAGGTCTCTTGATTTTCCAAATTCTGACCAAAATGGGCAATTTCCAAGGCACGCATAGCACGACGACGATTAAACTGAGGAATTTCAAAGCCTGCTTGCTCTACCAGATGGGCTAAGTCCTCATCTGTATAAGGCTCCAAACTAGCCCGATAGGCCAGAATCTCCTCATGGGGAGTCTCCCCACCCAGGTGGTAACCTTCTAGCAAGCTCTGGATATAAAGTCCAGTCCCACCAGCGATAATGGCAAGCTTGCCACGGCTGTGAATATCCTCAATAGCCATCTTAGCCTCTGAAACAAAATCAAAAGCCGAGTAAGACTCGGTTACTTCTCTAACATCGATTAAATGATGGGGAACAGCTGTCTGCTCTTCTGGACTAGCCTTGGCCGTCCCAATATCCAGACCTCGATAGACTTGTTGGCTATCTCCACTAACCACTTCGCCATTAAAACGTTCGGCCACTTCAATAGCAAGAGCCGTCTTTCCAACTGCAGTCGGTCCAACAATCACAATTATTTTTGTTTTCATCTTTTTTCCTTGAAAAATTCCCATTTTTTCGTTACTATTATTATAACACAAAAAGGTCAGTCAGAAAAATGTGACCTCTTGAGGAGGCTGGCTGATTAAGAAGATAAAGGAGGAAGACTCATGGCTAAAGGATTCGCTAAAGGTCTTGTAACAGGTGTCGCAGGAACTGTCGCTGCAGTCGCAGGTGCAGTATACGCATTTAAAAAGAAAGTGATCGAACCAGAAGAGCAAAAAGCAGCTTTCATCGAAGAAAACCGTAAAAAAGCAGCTCGTCGCCGCGTATCACGTTAAGAAACAAAAGAAGTTGGGATTTATTTTCTCAACTTCTTTTTTCTATTCTTTTAAATAGCTAGGTCAAACTTCAACTGTGGCTTGACAGGGTCATAATCCACCAACTCAAAGTCCTCTGCTTTAATATCAAAAAATTGGTCTTATCTGGCACATTCAAGACCAAACGTGGTTGGCAGTTTGATGGCTCACGACGGAGCAATTCCTGAGCTTGTTCAAATTGATTGTCATAGATATGGAGATTGTTGATGAAGTAGAAGAACTTCCCAACCTTCCAGCCGAAATGCTTGGCAATCATCATTTGAAGAGCCACGTACTGCATAGCATTGATGTGGTGGGCCACCAACATGTCATTCGAACGCTGGGTCAAGGTAGCATCCAGATAGATTTCTCCATCTACACGGCGGACATCAAACATGGTCTGAAAGGCGCATGGGAGTAGTCCTTCTGTTTCTTCGAAAGCTTGGTAATCCCAGAGCGAAATGATATTGCGACGGTTCCAAGGGTTGACTTCCAACTGCTTGAGAAGCTTATTGATAATGTCGTGTTTCTTAACAACAGCACCATAGCGCTCACCAATGGTTCCCGTATTTCCCACTTCCCAGTCATTCCAGTAGTGAACATTGTACTTGTCATTGAGAACTTCTAGGCTATTAGACTGGTCTTGGTAGATCCAGAGAACTTCTTTGATAGCTGATTTGATTGCAATGGGACGCAAGGTTGTAATGGGGAATTCCCCCTTGGCCAAGTCATACTCTGCAAAGGCACCCGTTACGTACTTAGAGTTGGCAACTGTTCCATCCTTGTACTTGGGACGTGCTTGCTCTGAAAAGACACCGTCTTTGAGGATTCGTTCAATATTTTCTTTAAAAATCGTATCTGCTTTTGTCATTTACTCTCACCTCATTTATTGTCCTAACTAGTATAGCATAAAAAAAGAAAGGAGGAAAATCACTCGCTTCTGGAAAGCAATTTTCTCCTTTTTTATCTTATTGCAATACAAGTGATGCTGCTCCGATAACTCCAGCGTCATTTCCTAGAGTTGCAAGAGCCAATTTAGTTGTTGTGCGTACTTGTGGGAAGGTATTTTCGTCGTAAACTCTTTGAACACCTTGTAGAAGGAATTCTCCTGCAGCTGATACACCACCACCGATGACGATGGTTGATGGGTTTAGGATTGATCCGATGTTAGCACAAGCGATTCCCAAGTAACGTGAGAAGTTACGGTAAACGATCAAAGCAAGGTCGTCTCCTTCTTTTGCCAAATCAAAGACAGTCTTAGCAGTTACTTCTTCTCCGTTATCAATCAAGCGTTTCAAGGCTGCATCGCCTTCGTATTCATCAGCATAGCGACGAGTCAAGTTGACAATCCCTGTTGCTGAAGCAACTGTCTCAAGGCAACCTTTCTTACCACAAGTACATGCGATTGGTTGGTCAAAGTCAACAGTGATGTGGCCAAGCTCACCTGCTGCACCAGCAACACCGTGAAGCAATTTTCCTTCTGCGACGATACCACCACCAACACCTGTACCAAGTGTCATAAAGACAACATCTGGTTGGTTATCACCAGCACCCATCCAACGTTCACCAAGAGCTGCTACGTTGGCATCATTATCGATGAAGAATGGAATGCCCAAGGCTTTTTCAATTTTTTCTTTAATTGGTTGAAGAGTTTTCCAGTTGAGGTTGTAGGCACCGATAACAGTCCCTTTTTCACGGTCAACCACACCTGGTGATCCCATTCCAATACCTTGGAAATCTGTTGCTGCTAATCCAAGCAAGTCCAAACGATGTTGAATAGACTCAATCATATCATCAACGATATGACTTCCCTCATCCAAAATGTTAGTTTTGATAGACCATTTTTCTTGGATTTCTCCCTCTTGAGTTAAAATTGCGAACTTGATAGATGTTCCACCAAGGTCAATCCCAATAATCTTTTGACTCATCGTCTTCTCCTTTTTAATTGAAAATGCTTACAGATATAGTATAACAAAATCATTAGATTTGTGCAAAGCTTTGCATGAAAAAGTTACATCTAATAATTAATAACTATTTATCCCCTAGTTTTTGAATTGCATAGTTGGCTTCTTCTTTGGTAAATTTTCTAA
Organism: Streptococcus mitis 13/39; assembly: GCA_000385835.1. GTDB lineage: Bacteria > Bacillota > Bacilli > Lactobacillales > Streptococcaceae > Streptococcus > Streptococcus mitis_AI. The sequence continues at coordinate 32,529 of AQTU01000025.1, forward strand.
AATAAGGAGAAGTTAGCCTCTCATAAATTTCTGTCTTTGAGAGATTACTATATTTTCGATATTCTCTTGCTTTAGCTAAGGCATTTGCCTTA
>AQTU01000026.1:0-27678 GCA_000385835.1 Streptococcus mitis 13/39
GGCTGCACCCTCATGACCTGACTCTTGTGTGCCTTGGGTACTAACGGGTTCTGTATAAGTCGGTTGAACGGGTTGAACTAGGGCAGCACCCTCATGACCCGGCTCTTGGCCCCCCTTTGCTTGCACTACAGTTTCTTTGTTTTTTTGTAGTTGAGGCTCTATAGGAGAAGGTGTTCCTCCTTGTTGTTCCTCTATCGTTGAGCTATCTACATTTTCTAAGTTAGACTTGCTGTCATGCGCCTTCTGTTTATCTGATTGCTTAACAACGTCTACTTTATTTTTCACATATCCTATGTATGTATAACCAGGAATATCAACCGGAGCTGGCAAAGCATCTCCTGCCTGAACAGATAGTTGAGTGTTGTAGGCAGCTAGTGTTTCGCTAGTCAAGGCAAGGACAGTTGGAGACAGCAACTGGCTTCCTAGACTGGTTACTAACAAGAATCGACTAATCTTGCTCTTGCCATCACGTCCCTTAAGAACCACTACGACCAGCAAACTAAGGCCTGCCACTAAGGCAGCAGTTTCTAGGGAAGAGCTAGTTCCTGTGTTGGGTAGTACTTGATTTGCTCGATAAACAAGATAGTAGGTAGCATCTGTTTCTTCCGCTACTTGTGGTAGGGATGTAACTAAGAGAGTCTTCTCTTGATCAGTCAAATCCGACTCTAAAACATAAGTATAATTAACGGCATGAGATTCTTGGGCAGATACAGTCTGTAGGCCAGTTCCCATCAAAAAGAAACACGCAACTGCTACAGATACAAGGCCAACTGCCAATTTTCTTAATGAGAAATTCTGTCTTTTTTCTCCACTAGTTTTGAAATTCATATTCCCCTCTTTTTACATTTTCAAATTAGTATATTAATTTATAGCAAAATATACAACTCTTCCCATTATACATCAACTTTTTAAAAGATTCTAGGGATAGATATGCAAATAAGGGAATAATAAAAGGCATCCCTAAAATTAGATACCTAATTTCTGGAATACCTATCATATCTCTAAATTTTTATTTCACAACAATCTCATAACGTGTCTTGCTTGTAAAGGTTTGACCGGCTTTAAGAATAACTTTGTCTTTGAGGTCGCTATGAATAGCATCTGGTAAAGCTTGCGCTTCAAGGGCAATCCCATTGTGCTGTACCATTGGCCGATCTCCTATGATGACACTCTCATCCACAAAGTTTGCTGTGTAGACTACAAAGCAAGGAGCTTCTGTCTTGAAAAGCAGGAAGCGACCTGAATTTTGGTCATAAAGGAAACCAGCATTGTCATGACCTGCAGGAAGAGCAAATGGATGATCCAAACCTGATACCAGCTGGATTTGCTCATCTTCTTCTGCAAAGATGTCTTTCAATAAGGCACCATTGTAGATGTGTTTAACCACATCACGATTGGCATCTGGAGTTTTGGCAGGAACACCGTCGGGAGCGATTGGGTAAATGCCCTCTGTATTTAGTTGGAAGACATGGCGGTCAATCGTCTGCGTGAAATCACCAGACAAGTTGAAATAGCTGTGGTTGGTTGGATTGACCAACGTATCCTGATCTGTTATTACCTTGTAGCTAATTTCGTAGGCACCAGTTTCTTCCAAGCGATAACTAATCCAGATCTTGAGATTGCCAGGAAATCCTCCTGTCCCATCTGTACGCTCTGTGTAGAGGGTTATGCCATGGTCGCTCACTTCAACTAGTTCAAACAAGCTCGAATCCCAACCTGTTGAACCACTATGATTACAGTTGCTAGCATTGTTGACTTCAAGGTCATAGGTTTTACCATTGAGCTCAAAGGTCGCGCCTGCAATACGTCCTGCCACAGGACCTACGCTAGCTCCATGCTTGGGGCTATTGCCTACATAGCTATCAAAGTCATCAAATCCCAAGATAACATTGGCAAAATTTCCAGCCTTGTCAGGTGTGACATAGCGCAAGATAGTCGCACCATAAGTCATGACCTCAAGCTGGTAGCCACCGTCTGCCTCAAAGCAATAGGCCAAGACATCCTTGCCCTCAACATTTCCAAATACACGCTCTGTGTATGCTTTCATTCTCTTCTCCTTTTACTATTTCTCTCAAGCAAACAAACCATAGAAAGCCTACTGACAATCTATGGTTTACTTGTATGATTTACAAACTCCTTTATCAAGAATCTATAAACGCAGTCTTACTTTTGATATTCGTGGATGATAACACCTTGTACCACACGGTTTACGGTACCTGTAGGAGACGGTGTATCAGGTTTATTTTCTACCTTGAGTGAAGTCAATAGGGCAAAGAGTTGGGCATAAACGATGTAAGGGAAGACACGGTAAATATCATTCAAAACACCACCACAACCAAGGGCCACTTCTTTGACATTTTCAAGACCAAAGGCTTGATCACTCAAAAGCACAACACGACGGGCAATCTGGTCACCAGCAACTTCACGAACCAAGTCCAAGTCGTACTTACGAGTGTAGTCTGTCGTTGTTCCAAAGATCAAAACAACTGTATCTTCGTTGATAAGGGATTTTGGACCGTGACGGAAGCCAACTGGACTTTCATACATGGTCGCAACTTGACCAGCTGTTAATTCCAAAATCTTGAGCTGAGCTTCATGAGCAAGTCCAAAGAAAGGACCAGCACCTAGATAGATGACACGATTAAAGTCTAGGTCAACAAGTTCTTTGACATCTTCTGCATTGTCTAGAATTTTACGGGCAAGACTAGATACAACTTCAAAACGTTCAGCTTTCACAGCAAATTCTGTAGGATCAAAGACCAAGAGAGCTGTCAACATCATAGACGTAAAGCTAGAAGTCATGGCAAATCCAGCGTCATTAGAGGCAGCTGGTTGCAAAAGCAAGAGATTGCGGTCATCTCCATGAGCTTGAAGAGCCAACTTACCGTCCGCTGCACAAGTAATCGTTACTTGATAAAGCTCATCTACCAAGCCTTGGCCAAATCAACAGTCGCCACACTTTCAGGCGAGTTCCCACTACGAGCAAAGGATACAAGTACAGTTGCCACATCTTTTTTCAAATAGGTTTCTGGATTGGCAACGATATCAGTTGTCGCAATAGCATTGAAATTCCATTTGCGTTCGTCATAGGCTTCCTTAAAGTATGGTACCAAGGTATCTCCCACATAAGCAGAAGTCCCAGCACCTGTCAAGATAACCTTGATATAGTCATGTTTATCAGCAATCCCTTGTAGGAAAGCTGCAATTTCTTCACGTTTTGCTTGATAAGATTCAAAAGCTTCTTTCCATACATCAGGCTGTTGGTAGATTTCACGTGTAGTGATTTCTGCACCCAATTCAATCAAGTCTTCTTTTGTATAATGTAGCATTTAGTTCCTCTTTTTCTATTAAATATGGGAATGGGAGTAAGCCCCATTCCCATGTATATTCAATATAAGATGCTCTAAGTCACATCTTATTCGTCTTCGTCATCATCGAAGCCAGCTAACAGGTCATTAACTTTAACGATGCTTTCTGCAGCACGGTTCTTATAGTCCGCATCTGCGCCTGTAAGGCTCGCATTGATAAATTCAATCACCATTGGCAGATTCATCCCTGCGTAAAGTTCAATGTCACGACCTTCCATAATCAAACGGCTGACCACGTTACATGGTGTTCCACCGAGAAGATCCGCAAAGACTAGGAAATCATCCAAACCTTCAATAGCTGCTTCAAATTTTGCAGTAAATTCTTCTGGACCATCTTCTGGAAGAAGAGCTACTGCATGAATATTGTCTTGTGGACCCATGATCATTTCAGTGCTACCTTTAAGCTCTTCACAGAAACGACCATGACTCACCAAAATTAATGATTTAACCATAAATTATGCGCCCATTCCAAGCAAGAATTTACCGATGAATGAAAGACCTACTGCAAGAGCGATAATGATACCGATAGCTTTAGTAGAAGTCATACCTTTCTTACCAAGCAACCAGAAGATAAAGGCAGTAAAGATTGCTGGAAGCAAGCGTGGGAAGATTGAGTTCAAGATATCTTGGAAGTCAATCATCTTTTCACCGATTGGCAATTTATAAGAAACTTCAAAGTTGATCATTGTTGCTACAAGAGCACCCATCATGAAGACACCAAGTACAGATGCAGCGTCAATCAAGGCTGTCAAAGTACTTTGCATGTTGTTGATAAGGTTAACCCCTTCTTTGTAAGCAAATTCCAACTGTTTCCAACGGAAGATGTCATACGCTACTGCAACTGCAATCCAAAGGAAGATACCCCAAGGTTGGCCAGCGATCGCCATAGTTGCTGCGATAGATCCCATGATAGCAGGTACAAGTGAACCAAAGATAGTATCACCAAGAGGAGCGAATGGTCCCATCAAACCTGTCTTGATACCGTTAACGGCATCTTTTGAACCTACACCATCTTTTTCTTCCATGGCAAGGTCAAAACCAGCGATAATAGTGTGGAAGAATGGTGAAGTATTGAAGAATTGAGTATGAACTTTCATCATTTCTTTCAATTCAGGAGTTCCATCCCCATACATTTTACGCAATTGAGGCAAGATCATGTAAAGGTAACCAGAAGCTTGCATACGTTCGTAGTTCCAACCTAATTGGAAAGTAAACAAGCTACGTTTGTTGATTTGATTAAAATCTTCTTTTGTAAGTTTGTAATTAGAATTCGTCATCTTCGATTTCCCCACTTTCTGATGGTGTAGAAGGTGCTGCTACAGCTACTTTTTGGCTATTTTTGAAGTGAAGCACTGCAAGGAAGATACCTACGATAGAAATACCAATCATAGACAAACCTTTGAAGTTATTCACAAAAGCAATTTTTTCAGCAACATCTTTAGGTAGAGTACCGATAACACCTGCAACAGCGCCACCAAGACCTGTTACATATGAGTAAAGAACAGTCAACATAGCTGTCAAACCAAATCCCATTGCAAGGTAGTGAAGGTTACGTTTAACTGGAAGGTAACGAAGCAAGATTGCAAATCCAAGACCTGGAAGCATACGTCCTGCAAGTGTCAAACCATCTGCAAGCCATTGGTATTCTTTAACTAAGTCTACTACGTGTTGTACAAAGGCACCACCAAAGGCAAGCGCGAAGAGGACTGGAAGGGCACGAGATAGAGCCCATGGAATCGCACCAAGCAAGTAGTTGCGTTCGATACCTTTGTAATCAAAGCGGTCGATTGCAGCATCAATACGGTGTGCGAAGAAAGTAGTTGTCATACGTCCAAGAACGTCGAAGTATGTTAAAAGTGCTGCTACTGGTACAGCGATTGTTGTAATCGCAAGGTCTGTAGCGATTCCTTGTGAAACTGAGAATGCTGTTGCAAGAACCGCACCAGAAGTTGCGTCAATACGAGAAGCACCACCAAAGGTACCTACCCCAAGTACGAACAACTGCAAGCTACCACCGATAAACAAACCAGTTGTCACATCTCCCATGATTAAACCAGTAATGAAACCAGCAAATACAGGGGAACCTGCAGATGAAACGATCGTCAACTCATCACAGATTTGATAAGCTGAGTACAAAGTGAGAAGTAAAATTTGCCACCATTGTATCATAACAATGACCTCCTAAAAATTTTTTCCTATTTTAATAAGCTCAAAAAGTCTGAAATTGGATCATTTGGAACCATTTGAGCAGTAAGTTTAACACCTTTTTCTGCCAGTTTGTGGAAATCTTCCACATCCTTGTCCACTACGTTGATAGAACGTGTAATGGCACGAGTTTCTGGTGTTTGAGACATATTCCCAACATTAAGGGTTTCAAGTGGAACACCTGCTTCTACCAAACCAAGGAAGCGGTCTGGTTTACGAGCCACGATAAAGAGACGTTGGCTATCATATTTACCAGCAAGAATATTGGCTGCCGCTTTTTCAATTGGCAAAATACTCAATTTCACACCTGGTGGTGTCGCGAGTTTCAAACCACTCTTTTCAACGTCGTTGTTGACAACTTCGTCATCTACAACCATAATACGTGAAACATTTAGTTTTCCAGCCCAAAGATTGGCTACTTGTCCGTGGATCAAACGTCCATCGATACGGCATCCTACAATTGTCATAAGTTTTCCCCCTTTATATGTTTTAGTGTAGGTTTACGAGTTAAATAAATCTCTTCTTTATACTCACCTTCTGTTTCAAAGATGATGATGCGGTTATCTCCTTCCTTGAGGAAACTATGAGGAATATAAAGCGAGAGGGTTGGGCCGACGTTCCAAAAACGTCCTAGATTCTGCCCATTGACAAAGGCAACTCCCTTACCAAACTCAGATAAGTCTAGGTAAGTATCTTTTGGCTCTTGGACTGTAAAGTCATAAGCGTAAAATGCTGGTTGTCCTTCTGTCCATCCTTTTGAAAAATCAATTTTCTCAGGATTGTCTAGTGGGAGTGGATAGTGTTTCCAGTTTAGTAAGAAGTGTAAATCCTTACAAACCCCTGTCCGAATTCCCTTACGTTGCGTATCCGCTAAGAACTTGTGTCCATAGTTGACACGCCCCATATTTTCTACCAAGATATCTAATCTAGATAGCGCTTTCTTTTTACCTTGATAAAAAATATCTTCCCCAATCTCTGTCTGATATTGGGTTTCTACCCACTGACCATCGACATAAAGCTGAGCCCTATCTCGACCGTCAATGATACGAAGTCTTTCTTCTTCTGCATCCCAGTTTGTTTCTGTTCGATAGAGTAGATAGCCATAGCTTTGTCCCAACTCCTCCATCTTTTTAGGATAGAGGCTTTCTACTGGACTAGATAAGCTATCCAAGGTTTCAAACAAGGAAACTTTTTCAACTAGTGGAATAGCATCCAACTCCATACTCTCTTTGTAGAGTGGTTCCAACTGCGGATACTCTGGGAAATGTGTTGCCATCATCTTCTTGACTGCCAGATATTTGGCAGTTGGATTTCCTTCTTCATCCAGAAGGGCATCGTAATCATAAGATGTAACTTGTGGCAGGTCCAAAGTTCCTCTAGCCGAGCAACCATTCATGAAGCCAAAGTTTGTACCACCATGGAACATGTAAAGATTGATAGAGCCTTGTTCCAAAACCTCTCGAACAGCTTCTGCCAATTCTTTCGAATCCCGTGTGATAATCGGTTCTTTCCAACGGTTGAACCATCCATCCCAGAACTCCATACACATGAGTGGCCATTTCTTGCCATGTTCATTAAAGAATTCCTGCATCTGTGAAAAATTGTACGGAGCTTTAGAACCAAAGTTCCCTGTCACAAAGAGGTCATCTTCGATTAAGGTTCCAGCTTTCAGAGTAGCTCTCCATGGACCATCTGATGTAAAGAGAGGACAGGTTACACCACGCTCTTCCATCAACTGTCGAATTGCTCTCAGATAAGCCTTATCTTCTCCATAAGAACCATACTCATTTTCAACCTGCATCATGAGGATATTGCCACCCTTGTCCAACAAATGTGGCACCAACCGTGACAAGAGCTGGTCATAGTAGCGACCAACAGCCTCAATATAGGCAGGATCTGAGGAACGAAGCCTCATATCTTTGGTTAAAAGCCAGGCTGGTAAGCCACCGAATTCCCACTCCGCACAGATGAAGGGAGAGGGACGAACGATAGCGTAAAGACCCAAATCTTGTGCTGTCTCAAGAAATCGCTCCAAATCCAGAGCTCCTTCAAAGTGAAACTCACCCTCACGAGGCTCGTGTAAATTCCAAGCCACATAAGTCTCTACTGTATTAAAACCAAGAGCCTTCAAGTTATAGAGCGAATGATACCAATCTTCTGGAGGAACCCTAAAATAATGAATGGCGCCAGATAAAATCTTAAATGATTTTCCATCGAGATAAAAATCATCTCGTATCTCAAATCGTGTCATGTTCTTACCTTCTGACAACTAAAGTTTACGCTTTCATTTGTTGATATAGTAAATATATCTCAATATCTTGCATTTGTCAATAGGTTTTCACAATTTTTTTCATTTTTCACTAAATTTTACACAAAAAACTTATAAAAATCTTGTAATCTATAGTCATAACAACATTTTAGCACCATGTATAAAAATGTAGGTTTTTCTATTTATTCCTATGTAAATTAACCTTATAGCCTATTATTCTAATTTTTTTATTCAAAAGACTACTATTCTTTCCAGTTTTATGGTAAAATCTTTAACGGAGAAGGAAAATCGAGGTGAAAATATGGCAATTCCAAAGTATCAATATATTAAAGATGAATTAAAGAACAAAATCATTTCTGGTCAATTTGCCAGTGGAGATAAATTCTACACTGAAGCTGAATTGATTGCAATGTATGATGTAAGTTCTATCACAGTTGTTCGTGCCTTAAACGACCTTGCCAAGGATGGCTATATTGTCCGCCAACAAGGAAAGGTACATTCGTTTCACGCGCACGCAAACACAAACTCGTAGAGTTTTCAGATGTAGAAGTTTTTGAAACTAAAGATGATAAAGTTACCGTCCTTTCTATTGAGCGTGGAAACAAACTAAGCTACTTAGAAAAACTCGGACTACGCGGAGATCAGTTCTACTACAAGATTGAACGCGTACGCGAAACAGGTGGTGTTGTCTACATCTACCATACATCTTACATTCCAGAACAATACATCAACGCAAATTATCCAAATCTTGAATATTATAGCTCTATCTATAACCGTTTCAAATTGGATTACCACATTCACATGAATGATGAACATTTTGAAGAAATCAATGAAATAGCATTTCCAACTCCAGAACATGCGGCTTCGGTCCTCGGAGTCGATGAACAATTCCCAACCGTTTTACAAACCAAGACTACTAAACTAGAGTCTACTGGTCAAGTTCTCGCATTCAGCGAAACATATAAACGAGCGGATTACTACAAAATCAAATTCATTTCATGTGACCGTGATCACTAAGAAGAAAGCCTGAGCCTAAACGCTTGGGCTTTTTCTATACTTATTATACCACACCAAAAAGGTAGCGCTTACCTTTTTTTGGAAGATTCTATAATTTGTGGAATATTTTATAGAAATAGAACCAAAAAGATTCTACTAGATATATATATATATATATATCTATCTTTTCCGACCAATCTGAAATCTTAAGTTTAAATTTTATATTTTTTTATACTTATTATAGTTTTTTGTCATCTCCTCTTGACTCTCGTTAATATAAGAAATAAAATAAAGGTGTTGATTTATGTAAACGCTATCAATATAACAATGCAATCAGGAGGTTTTGCAATGAAACATGAAAAACAACAGCGTTTTTCTATTCGTAAATACGCTGTAGGAGCAGCTTCTGTTCTAATTGGATTCGCCTTCCAAGCACAGACTGTTACAGCCGATGGAGTTACTCCTACTACTACAGAAAACCAACCATCCATCCATACGATTTCTGATTCCCCTCAATCATCCGAAAATCGGACTGAGGAAACACCTAAAGCAGAGCTTCAATCAGAAGCTCCAAAAACTGTAGAAACAGAAATTCCAGCTACTGATAAGGTAGCTAGTCTTCCAAAAACAGAAGAAAAACCACAAGAGGAAGTTAGTTCAACTCCTAGTGATAAAGCAGAAGTGGTAACTCCAACTTCTGCTGAAAAAGAAACTGCTAATAAAAAGGCAGAAGAAGCTAGCCCTAAGAAAGAGGCTGATTCTAAAGAGTCAAATACAGACAAGACTGACAAGGATAAACCAGCTAAAAAAGATGCAGCGAAAGCAGAGGCTGACAAACCGGCAACAAAGGCAGGAAAGGAACGTGCTGCAACTGTAAATGAAAAACTAGCGAAAAAGAAAATTGTTTCTATTGATGCTGGACGTAAATATTTCTCACCAGAACAACTCAAGGAAATTATCGATAAAGCGAAACATTATGGCTACACTGATTTACACCTATTAGTTGGAAATGATGGGCTCCGCTTCATGTTGGACGATATGAGCATCACAGCTAACGGCAAGACCTATGCCAGTGACGATGTCAAACGTGCCATTGAAAAAGGTACAAATGATTATTACAACGATCCAAACGGCAATCACTTAACAGAAAGTCAAATGACAGATCTGATTAACTATGCCAAAGATAAAGGTATCGGTCTCATTCCGACAGTAAATAGTCCTGGTCACATGGATGCAATCCTCAATGCCATGAAAGAATTGGGAATCCAAAACCCTAACTTTAGCTATTTTGGAAAGGAATCAGCTCGTACCGTAGATCTTGACAACGAACAAGCGGTCGCTTTTACAAAAGCCCTTATCGATAAATATGCTGCTTATTTCGCGAAAAAGACTGAAATTTTCAACATCGGACTGGATGAATATGCCAACGATGCAACAAACGCTAAAGGTTGGAGCGTTCTTCAAGCTGATAAATACTATCCAAACGAAGGCTACCCTGTAAAAGGCTATGAAAAATTTATTGCCTACGCCAATGACCTAGCTCGTATTGTAAAATCACACGGACTCAAACCAATGGCCTTCAATGATGGTATTTACTACAATAGTGATACTAGCTTCGGAACTTTTGACAAAGATATCATCGTTTCAATGTGGACTGGTGGTTGGGGAGGTTACGACGTCGCTTCTTCTAAACTTCTAGTAGAAAAAGGTCACCAAATCCTAAACACTAACGATGCTTGGTACTACGTTCTTGGACGAAACGCTGATGGCCAAGGCTGGTACAATCTCGATCAGGGGCTCAATGGTATTAAAAACACACCAATCACTTCTGTACCAAAAACAGAAGGAGCTGATATCCCAATCATCGGTGGTATGGTAGCTGCTTGGGCTGACACTCCATCTGCACGTTATTCACCATCACGACTCTTCAAACTCATGCGTCAATTCGCAAATTCTAACGCTGAATACTTCGCAGCTGATTATGAGTCTGCAGAAAAAGCACTTAACGAGGTACCAAAAGACCTTAACCGTTATACTGCAGAAAGCGTCGCAGCGGTTAACGAAGCGGCAAAAGTCATCCGTTCACTTGATAGCAACCTCAGCCGTGCCCAACAAGACACGATTGACCAAGCAATTGCAAAACTTCAAGAAGCAGTCAGCAATTTGACCTTCACACCAGAAGCTCAAAAAGAAGAAGAAGCTAAACGTGAGGTTGAAAAACTCGCCAAAAACAAGGTAATCTCAATCGATGCTGGACGCAAATACTTTACTCTGGACCAGCTCAAACGCATCGTAGACAAGGCCAGTGAGCTCGGATATTCTGACGTCCATCTCCTTCTAGGAAATGACGGACTTCGCTTCCTACTCGATGATATGACCATTACTGCCAACGGAAAAACCTATGCTAGTGATGACGTTAAAAAAGCTATTATCGAAGGAACTAAAGCATACTACGACGATCCAAACGGCACTGCACTAACACAGGCAGAAGTGACAGAGCTTGCTAAATACGCTAAGGAAAAAGGTATTGGTCTGATTCCAGCTATTAATAGCCCAGGGCATATGGATGCTATGCTGGTTGCCATGGAAAAACTTGGCATCGCGAACCCTCAAGCAAACTTTGATAAAGTTTCAAAAACCACGATGGACCTTGAAAATCAAGAAGCTCTTAACTTTACCAAAGCTCTTATCGGTAAGTATATGGATTACTTTGCTGATAAATCAAAGATTTTCAACTATGGTACAGATGAGTATGCCAATGATGCGACAAACGCCCAAGGTTGGTACTACCTCAAATGGTATGGACTCTATGGCAAGTTTGCCGAATATGCCAACACCCTCGCTGCCATGGCTAAGGAAAGAGGGCTTCAACCAATGGCCTTCAACGATGGCTTCTACTACGAGGACAAGGACGATGTTCAGTTTGACAAAGATGTCTTAATTTCTTACTGGTCTAAAGGCTGGTGGGGCTACAACCTTGCATCACCTCAATACCTAGCAAGCAAGGGTTATAAGTTCTTGAATACCAACGGTGACTGGTACTACATTCTCGGTCAAAAACCAGAAGATGGTGGTGGTTTCCTCAAAAAAGCTATTGAGAATACTGGAAAAACACCATTCAATCAACTAGCTTCTACCAAATATCCTGAAGTAGATCTTCCAACAGTCGGAAGTATGCTTTCAATCTGGGCAGATAGACCAAGCGCTGAGTACAAGGAAGAGGAAATCTTTGAACTCATGACTGCCTTTGCAGACCACAACAAAGACTACTTCCGTGCTAATTATAATGCTCTCCGCGAAGAATTAGCTAAAATTCCTACAAACTTAGAAGGATATAGCACAGAAAGCCTAGCTGCACTCCAGGCAGCAAAAGATGGACTGAATCTTAACCTCAACCGTAGCAAACAAGCTGAACTAGACGCACTAGTAGGTAAGCTCAAGGCTGCTCTTCAAGGCCTCAAACCAGCTGCTACTCATTCAGGAAGCCTGGATGAAAATGAAGTGGCTGCCAATGTTGAAACCAGTCCAGAGCTCATCACAAGAACTGAAGAAATTCCATTTGAAGTTATCAAGAAAGAAAATCCTAACCTCCCAGCTGGTCAGGAAAATATTATTACAGCAGGAGTCAAAGGTGAACGAACTCATTACATCTCTGTACTCACTGAAAATGGAAAAACAACAGAAACAGTCCTTGATAGCCAGGTAACCAAAGAAGTTGTAAACCAAGTGGTTGAAGTCGGCGCTCCTGTAACTCACAAGGGTGATGAAAGTGGTCTTGCACCAACTACTGAGGTAAAACCTAGACTAGATGTTCAAGAGGAAGAAATTCCATTTACCACAGTAACTCGTGAAAATCCACTCTTACTCAAAGGAAAAACACAAGTCATTACTAAAGGTGTCAATGGACATCGTAGCAACTTCTACTCTGTGAGCACTCTTGATGGCAAGGAAGTGAAAACACTTGTAGATAGTCTTGTAACCAAAGAAGCAGTTACTCAAATTGTTGAAGTCGGAACTATGGTAACACATGTAGGTGATGAACATGATCTTGCTCCAGTTGCAGAAACAAAACCTAGACTGGATATCCAAGAAGAAGAAATTCCATTTACCACAGTGACTCGTGAAAATCCACTCTTGCTCAAAGGAAAAACACAAGTCATGACTAAGGGCGTCAATGGACATCGTAGCAACTTCTACTCTGTAAGCACTGTCGATGGCAAGGAAGTGAAAACTCTTGTAAATAGTGTCGTAGCACAGGAAGCCGTTACTCAAATTGTGGAAGTCGGAACTCTTGTAACTCACAAGGGTGATGAAAACGGACAAGCCGCTATTGCTGAAGAAAAACCAAAACTAGAAATCCCAAGCCAACCAGCTCCAGCAACTGCTCCTGCTGAGGAAAACAAAGCTCTTCCTCAAGGTCCAGCTCCTGTGGCAACAGAGAAAAAACTTCCTGAAACAGGAAGTCACGATTCTGCAGGACTAGTAGTCGCAGGACTCATGGCCACACTAGCAGCCTATGGACTCACTAAAAGAAAAGAAGACTAAGTCTTTTCGATAAAAAATAAACAGCGAGATTGAAGCTCGCTGTTTATTTTTTAATTAATCACCCAGTCCTAGACGTTCAAAGATATCATCCACTCGTTTGGTGTAGTAAAGAGGATTGAATATTTCATCGATTTCTTCTTGTGTGAGGCGTGAAGTTACTTCTGGGTCTGCCTCAAGAAGTGGTTTAAAGTCTACTTGGTTGTCCCAAGAGTAGGCTGTTTTTGGTTGCACCAAGTCATAGGCTTGCTCACGGGTCATACCTTTTTCAATCAAGGTCAACATGGCACGTTGGCTAAAGATAAGACCAAACGTAGAGTTCATGTTGCAGATCATGTTTTCTGGGAAGACGGTCAAGTTCTTGACGATATTTCCAAAACGGTTGAGCATGTAGTCAATTAAAATGGTCGTATCTGGTGTGATGATACGCTCAGCTGATGAGTGAGAGATGTCACGTTCGTGCCAGAGAGCGACGTTTTCATAAGCTGTAATCATATGACCACGGATAACACGCGCAAGACCCGTCATGTTCTCAGAACCGATTGGGTTGCGTTTATGAGGCATTGCTGAAGATCCTTTTTGACCTTTGGCAAAGAATTCTTCTACTTCGCGTTGCTCAGATTTTTGTAGACCACGAATTTCCGTTGCCATACGCTCGATAGAAGTTGCGATACTAGCAAGAACTGCAAAGTACTCAGCGTGAAGGTCACGAGGAAGCACCTGTGTAGAGATTTCTTGAGCACGGATACCCAACTTGTCGCAGACATATTGCTCAACGAATGGTGGGATGTTGGCAAAGTTCCCAACTGCACCCGAAATCTTACCAGCTTCTACACCAGCAGCCGCATGCTCGAAACGCTCGATGTTGCGCTTCATTTCACTGTACCAAGTCGCCAATTTAAGACCAAAGGTTGTCGGCTCAGCATGCACACCGTGGGTACGCCCCATCATGATGGTAAACTTGTGCTCTTTAGCCTTATCAGCGATGATGTTGGTGAAGTTTTCAAGGTCACGACGAATGATGTCATTGGCCTGCTTGTAGAGGTAACCGTAGGCCGTATCCACCACGTCGGTAGAAGTCAAACCATAGTGGACCCACTTGCGCTCTTCACCAAGAGTCTCAGAAACCGCACGTGTGAAGGCAACCACATCGTGACGAGTCTCCTGCTCAATCTCCAAAATACGGTCGATGTCAAAGTCCGCCTTTTCGCGAATCAAAGCCACATCTTCCTTAGGGATTTCCCCCAACTCAGCCCATGCCTCGTCAGCCAAGATTTCCACCTCAAGCCAAGCACGGTATTTATTTTCTTCACTCCAAATGTTCGCCATCTCAGGGCGAGAGTAACGTTCGATCATTGTTGTTAATTTTTCCTTTCTTCATATTTTTCACTTATGTGGACTGTAACAAGAAAATTACTTATAAAAGTTCGATGTGATGTCGATAATCTCTTGTTAATAATTTCTTACTTATAGAATCTCCATCACCATTTAATAAATAGTCTATTGTATCTTTAACACGATCTGATGAGTATGTTTTTGTGCTTAATTCCGTAATTATATCCTTTAATATCTGAACTTGATTGGAAGTCAAAGACTGATTAAATTCTTGCCTTTGAATATATAAATAATTCAAAAATAGCTTAACTTGATCTTGATTAAGAATGTTAAAGAATTTTTGGTAATATGGAAGTCCACTCCTAGACACTCCATAAAAATTACCTAATCTACAGATTAAAACCACTGAAATCAATTTTTCTGCTACAGAGTCTGGAATATCACTGGATTGCTCAATATAAGACATGATATCTTTTATTTTTGGTCCTTCGTGATAAAAATTATCGTATGAGTAATGTATATTTTCAAGTTCATCTATCATTGAACTCAAAGCAATACTCCTCGTACTATTTGATTTATATCTATTACCATCACAAATATCGAAAAATTCCTTTGCTTTCGACTCTTTATCTTTTTCCAGATTTAAAGAATATGAATCAATATCTAACCCCAGTTCGTATTTCATTCTATCGTCCGAATTTTTCCAAACAATCGGAGCAATCATTCTAATATTATTTGTTAAAGCATCAGATTGAGAACTTACATATTTTTTAAAGAGAATCTTTAATAAATTATTAGTTAAAGTTACTGAAATATCTTTTATTTTATTATCCAGTTGTGATAAGTAAGCATCATCTATATTCAAGCCTTCTTGGCCAATTCCATTAATAATCTTCTTTACTTCTAATGAATTCGGACTAGTCTCATCTAAAAACACATTTTTAATGCAATCCTCAACCCAACCTACCAATATTAGGGGGCCAATTACTTCTCTTGTAGGATGTGAACCGCCAATATTATTCCTCATATCTAAAATATGAAGTAATTTTTTCTTCGTAATTTCAGATATTATTTCTAATTTACTACAAGCTTGAACTAGCTCTATGTCTTTTAGTAGGACAAAATCTTCTCTTCCAGAAAAAAAGGTTCGTTTATTTCCGGAGACAGCACTATCAAAAAACAAATCTAGACCATATGACTCTGCTTTATTCCTAAGTGTTTCTACAACCTCATTCCATAAATCATTTAAGGCTGAATCAAAACGACCAATAGCAACGCTCGAAATAAATTTTGACATATATAAAGCATTTTTCCTATGACTTTCTGGAATAGAATTTAAAAGATCAGGTAAGTTAGCAGATACTCTATTTTTATCAGCAGTTGATGCGATAACATCTTCATAAGGAAGACCAAATTGTTTTAAATAATTCTCAAATGGAGAAGATTCAACTATTTGCAACGAATCCACTGGTTGTTCAATAATATCAGTCATAACAATACTCCTTTTTGTAGCTCTAAAACTTATCAGTAGTACTATACTCAATAATAAAATAATTTAATCAACTTTGGCATAATATTAAGATTATAGCTTCTGGATAATTTCTGAGTCTACTACCTTTCTATATTTTTCGTAAAAATGGTTAACAATTATTTGGAGATACTTTTAGTAAATATTATACCCCTGCAATAAAATTTTTTATTATATCTTGCTATTTATTTAAAAACCAACTATTTTTCATCAATATAAAAACTACTTTTCAAAACAATAATTACAAATCATCTATCATTAAGCAAAAGCTTGAACAGTTAGTCATACACAAATAACACTAAAATTATCACAAACATTGACTGTTCTAAAAATCAATCCCCTCCCCAAACTCAACCACACTATCTGGCACATCACTAAACAAAGTCACATGGCCCATCTTGCGGTTGTGCTTCGCTTCTATTTTACCATACATGTGGAGGTGGGCGCTTGGATTTTCTGTGACATATTTTTCAGCAGCATTGACATGTTGGCCGAGAACATTGAGCATGATAGCTGGGGCATGCAGTTTGATGGCTGGTAATGGTGCTCCGAGAACACCAAGAATATGAGTGTCAAATTGTGAAAAGTCGCAGGCTTCGATTGAATAGTGCCCAGAGTTGTGTGGGCGTGGTGCAATTTCGTTGACAATGATATCATCAGCTGTCGCAAACATTTCCACACAGAGAGTTCCAGACAAGTTGAGTTGTTCTGCGATTCGCACTGCCATGGCTTTGGCTTTTTCTGCTAGACTTTCTGAAATGCGAGCAGGCACAATGGTCTTAGATAGAATGTTGTTACGGTGGACATTTTCCTGAACTGGGAAGACTGTCACATCCTTGCCATTTCCTGACACGATGACAGAAATTTCAAGGTCAAAATTGACAAATTCTTCCAAGACACAGTCAGCTGAATCTGCTAGTTCATAGGCTTCTTCCAAATCTGCTTTTGAGCGAATGACCTTTTGCCCGTGTCCATCATAACCACCTGTTGCAGTCTTGAGGACATAGTTTTTCGACAGGTCGATGTCTGCCAAGTCTAGGCTAGAAGTCACGACCTTGTAGGGTGCCACAGTGACTTGAGCCTTGTTTGACAAAAAGTCCTTTTCAAAAATCCGATTTTGGGAAATGCGGAGCAGGTCGGTTCCTTGAGGAAGTTGACCATCCTTGATGACAGCATCCAAACCGTCAGCATCGACATTTTCAAACTCATAGGTGAGGACATCGCAACGCTCAGACAACTGACGCAGAGCATCCACATCATTATAAGGAGCCACAATGATTTCCGCCACGCGAGAAGCTGGACAATCCGCAGCAGGATCCAGCGCGATAACCTTGTGGCCCATGTAGATAGCAGAAACGGCCATCATTTGACCCAGCTGGCCGCCACCGATAATTCCGATTGTTTTAGATGAGCTCATTTGTAGACTCCTCTGCGATTTTTCCTTGTTCTTCAGCAAAGTTGGCAAGTGCATCCGCAATGGACTTATCTTCTACAGAGAGGAGACGGAGGGCAAAGAGAGCTGCGTTAGTCGCTCCAGCTTCACCGATAGCCATTGTCGCAACTGGTACCCCACCCGGCATCTGTACGATAGAGTAGAGCGAGTCCACACCGCTAAGAGCACGAGACTTGACAGGTACCCCTATGACAGGAAGGGTTGTTTTGGCAGCTACCATGCCTGGCAAATGGGCTGCTCCACCAGCACCTGCGATGATAACTTTAATACCACGGCTACGTGCTTCTTCTGCATGCTTGAACATGAGGTCTGGTGTACGGTGGGCAGAAACAACTTTCTTTTCGTAGGCTACACCGAAGCGGTCTAGAACCTCTGCTGTTTTTTGCATGGTGGCCCAGTCGGATTTTGAGCCCATGATGATGGAAATTACTGGTTTAGTCATAATTTTTCCTTTTCTTCTTTTTTGATAATGGTCTTAGGTGGTGGGGACGGAAGCAAACCTTCGGTTTCATTCCTAAACTTGGAGCCTAAGGTCTCAAAGTTTCCCCCGACCAGAACATTCACTGTTCTGGTCTTTTCACCACGGCGACCATTATCGTATTTGGCGACTTCGTCGCGTTATTCTTATATCTTTACTTAATCGCCTTGCTTCCGATATCGGTTCGGTAGAAGAGCCCTTCTGTGTTTTGTTTGTCGAGTTGGCTGTAGATGGTGTTTTGGGCTTCTTTGACGGTGTCTGCTGTGGTAACTAGCATATAAACGCGTCCACCGTTTGATAGCAGTGCTCTGCTATTTTCCGCAAACTTAGCCCCTGCATAATAGGTGATAATGTCGCCTTCTGTCTTGGCTGGCAACTTGACACCTTTTTCATAGTCTAGCGGATAACCATTGGATGCGACAACCACACCCAGAGTCACACCCTTGTCCGTCCAGGTGATGTTTGGCTCCTTGCTATCCAGAATATCTGTGATATTTTGGGCAAAATCAGAGGTCAGACGAGGCAAGATAATCTGAGTTTCTGGATCTCCGAAGCGAGCATTAAACTCGATGACCTTAGGTCCATCAGCTGTCAAGATAAGCCCTGCGTAAAGGATACCCAGATAAGGGCGCCCTTCTTTAATCATGCCATCAAGGACTGGCTTGACAATGGTGTCAACCGCTGTATCAACCACACTCTGTGGTAAGTGTGGAACTGGCGCATATGCCCCCATACCTCCCGTGTTGGGCCCCTTGTCACCATCATAGGCACGTTTGTGGTCTTGCGCTGTCGGCATGATATAGAACTTGTCCCCATTGACAAAGGCAAAGAGTGAAAATTCCTCTCCTTCAAGGAATTCCTCAATAACCACACGCGCGCCTGAGTCACCAAATTTATTGTCCAAAAGCATCTCGTGGGCTGCTTCGACCGCTTGCTCGACTGTCTCAGCAACAACGACACCTTTCCCAAGTGCCAAACCGTCTGCCTTGACGACGATTGGAGCCCCCTGCTTTTCGATATAGGCCTTAGCTTCCTCAAAATCAGAAAATGTGCCATAGGCTGCTGTCGGAACGCCGTATTTGACCATGATTTCCTTGGCAAAATCCTTGGACCACTCCAGCTCTGCCGCCAATCTTGTCGGACCAAAGGCTTTGAGACCAGCTGCATGGAAATCATCCACGATACCAGCAGCAAGGGCATCATCTGGACCAATGAAGGTCCAAGCAATATCGTTGGCTTTTGCAAACTCAATCAATTTAGAATGTTCGGAAATAGAGATATTTACCAATTCCAAACCATCCAGAGCCATTCCGTCATTTCCAGGAGCTACAAATACTTGTTCAACCTCTTTTGACTCAAGTAACTTCTTAGCAATCGCATGCTCACGACCACCCGAACCGACAATAAGCAGTTTCATTTCTCAACCTCTTTTGCGAATTATTTAATAATATTATATCACAAACGTTCGTTTTAATCTTGTTTCACTCCGCGTTTTTACGCAAAAAAAGGAAAGAAACTGTTTTCTTTCCTTTACGTTCTTAATGTCTAAAATGTCTCACGCCTGTGAAGACCATGGTCAGACCATATTTGTCAGCAGCTTCGATGGATTCCTGATCACGGACCGATCCACCTGGCTGGATGATGGCTTGATACCTGCTTTGGCAATTTCTTCCACATTATCCGCAAATGGGAAGAAGGCATCCGAAGCAAGCACAGCGCCGTCAAGGCGGTCTTTGGCTTGGTCAATGGCAATACGAACAGAAGCCACACGGTTAGTCTGACCTGGACCAACACCCAGTGTCATGTGGTCGTTGGTTACAATGATTCCGTTTGATTTGACGTATTTAATAGCCTTCCAAGCAAACTCAAGAGCTGTCGCTTCTGTCTCAGTTGGTTGGCGTTTGGTCACCACTTGCCAATCGGCTGGGCTTTCCTTGACCACATCTTGGTTTTGCACCAGAAGTCCACCAACTACACCTGTGTATTCTGCTTCCACTTCGCTAGCCTCTTGAGCATCAAATGGCAAGGCAAGGATACGCAAGTTTTTCTTTTTATTAGTCAAAATAGCTAGCGCCTCATCCGTATAACTTGGTGCGATGATGATTTCAAGGAAAACACCATGCATCTTTTCAGCTGTCGCAGCATCCACCTCACGGTTGAGAACGACAATCCCACCAAAGATAGAAACTGGGTCAGACTCATAAGCGTAGTCCCAAGCAGTCTCGATGTCATCAGCCTGACCAATCCCACATGGGTTCATGTGTTTGAGAGCCACAACGGTTGGACGGTCTTTAAAATCACGGATGATACGAATGGCCGCATCAGCGTCACGGATGTTATTGAATGATAATTCTTTTCCATTGAGCTGTTTCGCTGATGCAATGGAGTAATCCGTTGGCAAGGCTTTTTGATAGAAATCGGCATCTTGTTGAGGATTTTCACCGTAACGCATTGGTTGTTTAATGTCATAAGTCAGAGTGAGTTTTTCCGGTTTGCTTTCACCCACTTGAGCTGTGAAGTATTCTGCAATCAAGGCATCGTAAGCTGCTGTGTGACGGAAAACCTTAGCCGCCAAACGTTGACGCGTTTCGTAAGTCGTTTCACCATTGGCTGACAACTCGTCCAAAACCACTATATAGTCAGCAGGGTCTACCACAACCGTCACGCTGGCATGATTCTTCGCTGCTGAACGAAGCATAGATGGCCCGCCGATATCGATATTCTCCACCGCATCAGCGTAAGTCACGTCTGGTTTGAGAATCGTTTCCTTGAAAGGATAGAGATTGACCACTACAAGGTCAATGAGCTCGATTTGATTGTCTTTGGCCGCTTCCAGGTGACTATCCAAATCACGACGAGCGAGGAGCCCACCGTGGATATTTGGATGAAGGGTCTTGACACGACCATCCATCATTTCTGGGAAACCAGTCACATCATCGATAGCAACCGTATCCACCCCAGCATTATCAAGGGCAACCTTGGTTCCACCTGTTGAGACAATCTCCCAACCAAGTTTTTTGAGTTCTTGGGCAAATTCAACAATGCCCGCTTTATCTGAGACACTGATTAAGGCGCGTTTAGTCATGTTTTTTCCTTTCATTTTCAAACTCTCTACCTACGAATTTTTCGATTCATAAAGTATAGGGAGACGATTACCAAGACTCCCAAAATTACTGTCAGTAAAAATCTCCCCCAATAAGGAATCTCTGGGAAGAAAAAATTTACCAGCAAACGTAGAATGATTACCAAGGTAATCAAGGCAAGTGTTTCCAACCATTTTTTCATTTACTTGTCCAATAATTCTCTAATAACCTCTGGATACAACTTGTACTCTGCCTCATGAATCCGAGTTTCAAAACTCTCTATGGTATCATCAGCCAGCCGTGGCACACGTACTTGTTTGATGACCTTGCCTGTATCCACTCCAGAATCCACCCAGTGAATGGTCACGCCGCTCTCAGCAACGCCAGCATTCCAAGCGTCCTCAATCCCATGAGCTCCTGGAAATTCTGGCAAATAGGCTGGGTGAATGTTGATGATTCGTCCTTCATAAGCCGCCAATAAGGTTGGCCCAACGATTTTCATGTAACCTGCTAGACAAACCAAGTCAATCTGGTGTTCTTCCAAGAGTTCGACAAGGGCCGCTTCGTAGTCTGCCTTGCTCTCAAACTCCTTGAGTTCAAAAGCATAGGACAGAACGCCGAGCTTGTCTGCACGTTCGAGCACATAGGCGTCACGATGGTCTGAAAAGACAAACTCTACTGGAAATTGTTCCGCTATCACCTGAAAATTTGAGCCATTACCAGAGGCAAAAACCGCTATTTTTTTCATTTGATGATGACACTTTCGTTTTCTTTCTTGACGATACGACCAATTTCATAGACTGGTTCATCCAACAATTCCTTGACACGACTTACATTTTCAGGCTAACTGCCAGCATAAGCCCCACACCCATATTGAAGATTTCAAACATTTCCTCATGTTTGATCTGACCGTATTTTTCAAGGGCTTTGAAAATTGGAAGCACTGGAACCTTGTCTTCTTCAATCTCAGCAGCCAAGTCAGCTGCAAACATACGAGGAACATTTTCGATAAAGCCACCACCAGTGATGTGGGCAATACCGTTGACCAACTCTTCCTTGATGAGTGGCAAAACAGCCTTGACATAGATACGAGTTGGCTCAAGAAGAACGTCCTTGAGTTGCTTGCCTTCCAATTCTGGCAAGATTTCCTCACCTGTGTAATCCGCAAAGACACGACGGACGAGAGAGTAACCATTGGAATGAATCCCACTTGAAGCAAGTCCGAGAAGAACATCTCCTTCTGCCACCTTTGAACCGTCAATGATTTGAGATTTTTCAGCCACACCGACCGCAAAACCAGCCAAGTCATAGTCATCTGCACCATACATACCAGGCATTTCAGCCGTTTCCCCACCGATGAGGCAGCGCCTGCCTGCACACAACCTTCTGCCACACCAGCAACCACTTGTTCTAGCTTAGCTGGTTCATTCTTGCCAGTTGCGACGTAGTCAAGGAAATAGAGGGGCTCCGCACCCGCAGCGATGATATCATTGACACACATGGCCACACAGTCCTGACCGATGGTATCGTGCTTGTCATACTTGATAGCCAGCATGAGCTTGGTTCCGACACCATCAGTTCCTGAAATCAAGACGGGTTCTTTAACCCCAGTCTTTGAAAGGTCAAACATACCACCAAAGCCACCCAGAGCTCCCATGACACCTGCTCGCTCCGTACGAGCCACGTGCTTTTTAATCCGTTCAACAACTTCATAACCCGCTTCAACATCCACGCCAGATTGAGCGTACGCATTTTTATTTGCCATTTTTATATTCCTTTTCTTTAATGGAGGATTTATTGTCTATTTGTAAAAACTAGTCTTTTCTTCCAAACTTCTACGATAGTCTTCTTCATAGTCGTAGAGAGGCGTTGGGTAATCACCATCAAAATAAGCGACACAGAGACCACCATTTGGCGCATCCGTTTCAATCCCAATCGAATCAATCAATCCCTCAACAGAAAGATAGGTCAGACTGTCCGCTCCAATGATTTGGCGAGTTTCTTCGACCGTATGATTAGCCGCAATCAGTTCCTGACGGGTCTGGATATCAATCCCGTAGAAGCACGGATAAGCTAGCGCTGGACTGCCAATGGCAACGTGAACCTCAGTTGCACCCGCTTCTTTCAAGAGCTGAACGATACGACGAGAGGTTGTTCCACGTACAATAGAGTCATCAATCATAACAACACGCTTGCCTTTGACAACACCAGAAACTGCAGACAATTTCATCCGCACCCCTTGCTCCCGTAATTCTTGAGTCGGTTGGATAAAGGTACGTTGGGTATATTGGTTCTTGATGAGGCCCATTTCATTTGGTAGCCCGGACTCCTCCGCAAATCCCATAGCCGCGCTGAGGGAAGAATTGGGCACACCGACCACTATATCCGCCTCATGCTTGAATTCACGCGCCAATTGAGCACCCATACGTTTACGTGCCGTATGAACATTGACACCATGAATGTTAGAATCAGGGCGGGCAAAATAGATATACTCCATAGAACAGATTGCTAGCTGAGTATCATCTGTATAGCTATCATACTGGATGCCCTTGTCATCAATGATCACAATCTCACCTGGCTTCAAATCACGAATCCATTCAGCACCAATAACCTCAAAAGCACAGGTTTCAGAGGAAACAACCACCGCTCCGTTGGCCATTTTCCCGATAGAAAGGGGACGGAAACCATTGGGGTCAAGAGCCGCAATCAACTTATCCTCAAACAGCAAGATATAGGCAAAGCCACCTTTAACTAGACTGAGTGCTTCCTTGATTTTGCCCATTAGACTAGGATTGTGACTACGACGAATGAGGTGAGCCAAGATTTCCGAGTCCGAAGTCGCGCTGAAAATTGCTCCTCTTTGTTCCAATTCTTTCTTGAGAGAGGCAGCATTGGTCAAGTTTCCATTATGAGCCAAACCAAACTGCATATCGTGAAAACGGAAGAGGAAAGGCTGGATATTATCTACAGAAGCTTCGCCAGCAGTCGCGTAACGCACATGCCCAATCGCACCAGTTCCTGTCAATTTATCTAAGTTAGCAGGATTTCTGAAGACTTCTGATAGAAGACCCATATCGCGATGCCGCTTTAGTTTCCCTTGGTCATTGGAGAGGATTCCTGCCCCCTCCTGACCACGGTGCTGAAGACTATGGAGACCAAAATAGGTCAATTTAGCAGCATCTGGATGTCCCCAGATACCGAAAACACCACATTCTTCATTAAGAGATTTTACTTCGTATGTCATTTTATATACCTAATTTTTATTTGTGTAGCACCAAGAGCTAAATCTACATGACTTTTACATTACTGATACTATCTATTAGAAAATCTGCAAGTCTTATTTTCCAGTAAAGTATTTAACCGCTGACGCGAACAGGTGCTGGTCTTTATTTCCTGGGATATTTTGGAAAAGACCTTCCTCATAACGTTCTGAGTGGCCCATCTTACCGATGATTTGACCATTCTTGCTGGTAATTCCTTCGATGGCATGGACAGAACCATTCGGATTGTACTTAGAGTCCATACTTGGTTTGCCGTCAAAGTCAACGTATTGGCTAAAGATTTGACCATTGTCACGGAGCTCAGCAAATTCCTCAGCTGTCACGACAAATTTCCCTTCACCGTGTGAAACAGGAATAGCGTGGATATCGCCTACTTGTACCCCAGCCAACCATGGTGAGTTGGTATTGGCAATACGAGTTTCCACCATCTTGGCCACGTGTTGGTTAGCATCATTGTAGAAGAGGGTTGGGCTAGTACTGCTTGCATCTTCGAAATTTCCATAAGGAAGAAGACCTGATTTGACCAAAGCCTGGAATCCATTACAGATACCGATAATCAAGCCACCACGAGCGATAAAGCTATCAATAGCCGCACGCACTTTTTCATTGAGCAGGATATTGACGATAAATTTAGCCGATCCATCTGGCTCATCTGCAGCTGAGAATCCACCTGCAAAGAAGAGGATGTTAGACTTGCCGATGTTGTCAACCATGGTTTCAACTGACTTGACAATGGCTTCTTCATTCAAGGTCACAAATGGTACCAAGTTGACCTCTGCACCTTCTTTCTCAAATGCCTTAGCTGAATCATATTCTGAGTTGGTTCCTGGAAAGACTGGGATGTAGACCACAGGTTTTTCAACCTTTTCTTTGGCTTTAATCACAACATCTGATGCAACAGCTGGTACTTCAGCCAGTTCTTTCGCTTGAGTAAATTCTGTTGGGTAAACTTCTTCCAATTTTCCTTGGAAGGCACTGTCAAGCTTGTGTCCATCTAGCTTCACACCGTTGACAAGGAGTGTAAAGTCTGCTTTCGTTTGACCGATTCTCTCTACTCCAGCAATTTCTTCAGGAGATGTAAAGACAAATCCACCCAATTGAGCTGTCAAAGCTGTCTCAAGTTCAGGCAAGATCACCTCTGCACCGATATGATTTCCAAAAGTAGCAAGGGCCAAACTTTCAAGCACACCACCGTATTTGACAGCTGATGCAGATGTCACTTTGTGACCAGCTTGGATGTCTTCAAACTGAGCAAAATTAGACTTAATCAAGTCAAAATCAATCTCTGCAGAGAGGGCTTGACCTGGGATGTAGTAGATATTTTCACCAGCAGTTTTGAACTCTGGAGAGAGGACCTTACGGCTATCTGCCGTCGTCACCCCAAAGGCTACCAAGGTTGGTGGCACTGTCAATTCTTCAAAAGTACCAGACATAGAGTCCTTACCACCGATAGATGGCAAACCAAGCTGAATCTGTGCTTCGATAGAGCCTAGAAGAGCTGCTACTGGCTGACCAAAACGCTCAGCTTGTTTGTCCATCCGCTCGAAGTACTCTTGGTAAGAGAAGCGAGCCTTAGACCAGTTGGCACCAGCAGCAACCAAACGAGCAGTTGCTTCGATCACAGCATAGGCAGCACCGTGGTATGGAGACCATTCAGCTACATATGGGTTGAATCCTTGAGCCATAACAGACGCAGTATGAGTCACACCGTGTTGAACTGGTAATTTCTGCACAGAAGCCTCGGTTGGTGTAAGTTGGTAGCGACCACCAAGTGGGTGATTAACCGTAGAACGTCCAACAGAGCAGTCAAAGATAGTCTGTAATCCTTTTTGACTCGCATGATTCAAATCAGATAGAACCGCAAGGGTATCAGCTTCAAGTGTATCAGAGTTTGTTGTGCGCTCTTCTGGGAGCTTGACATCCTTGTCCACAACCTTAGCATTGACGACCACGCGCACACCGTTTGTATCAAGGAAACGACGCTCCAAGTCCACGATTGTCTCACCATTCCAGTGCATGACAAGATTTGGTTTTTCAGTTACTGTCGCAACAACAACAGCATCAATATTCTCTTTGTTACATTCCGCAACGAAGGCATCCACATCTTCAGGACGAACCACCACAGCCATCCGTTCTTGTGATTCAGAGATGGCAATTTCGGTACCATTCAAGCCTTGGTATTTAAGAGGAACCTTGTTGAGGTCGATTTCAAGACCGTCTGCCAATTCACCGATAGCCACACAGACACCACCAGCACCAAAGTCATTAGATTTCTTGATAAGACGAGTGACATCACCATTACGGAACAGACGTTGAATCTTGCGTTCTTCGATAGCATTCCCTTTTTGAACCTCAGCTCCAGCAGTTTCCACAGACTCAACTGTTTGAACCTTAGAAGAGCCCGTCGCACCGCCGACACCATCACGTCCAGTCTTACCTCCAAGGAGGATAATGACATCACCCGCTTCCGGTTTTTCACGGACAACATTGCCCTTAGGAGCTGCACCGACAACAGCACCAAGCTCCATGCGTTTAGCTACAAAGCCTGGGTGGAAATACTCACGAACGTAGGTCGTCGCAAGACCAATCTGATTCCCGTAAGAAGAATAACCATGAGCAGCTGTTTTAGAAATGACCTGTTGTGGCAATTTCCCAGCGCGAGTTTCTGAAATCGGTGCGGTAATATCTCCAGCACCTGAGATACGCATAGCTTGGTAAACATATGAGCGACCTGACAATGGATCACGAATGGCACCACCGATACAAGTAGCCGCCCCACCAAATGGCTCAATCTCAGTTGGGTGATTGTGGGTTTCGTTTTTAAACATGAGGAGCCATGGTTCTTTCACACCATCAACGTCCACTTCGATTTCAACTGAGCAAGCATTGATTTCGTCAGACACTTCCATGTCATCTAAACGTCCATTGGCACGCTCATAACGACCGAAAATAGTCGCCATATCCATCAAGGTTTGAGGTTTTTCAGAACGCCCCAACTCATCGCGCATAGCGATATATTTGTCATAGGTTGACTGCAATTGCTTTTGGAATTTAGAAGCTGAGAAGTCGATGTGTTTCAACTCTGTCTCGAAAGTCGTGTGACGGCAGTGGTCAGACCAGTAAGTGTCCAAAACCTTAAG
>AQTU01000027.1:0-27607 GCA_000385835.1 Streptococcus mitis 13/39
AAGAACGCTTTAGTATCTCTAGACGAGGTATGGTGTATTTCTTAACCTTACACTCGATTCTAATGTATCTAGTCAATATTTGTATCAAGTATTATTCGAAACGGATATTTCCTAATTTGAAATGGAGTAAAAAACTATTTTTGATTACAGCAACATCTAGAGTTGAGAAAGTGATGGATAAATTACTTGATGCTGGTGATTTCTTTGGAGAACTGGTGGCAGTTAGTGTATTAGATAAACCTAATTTCCAACATGATACTATTACAGTCGTACCAGTCGAAGATATTTTGAATTTTGCAACTCACGAAGTTGTGGACGAAGTGTTTATCAATCTTCCTAGTGAAGAATATGATATTGGTGAATTTATTTCTCGTTTTGAAACGATGGGAATTGATGTAACGGTTAATCTAAATGCTTTTGACCATAATCTAGGGCGTGACAAGAAAATCCGTGGGATGGCTGGTCTAAATGTCATTACTTTTTCGACGAAATTTTATAAGAATAGTCATGTAATTGCTAAGCGTGTCATAGATATTATTGGTTCTATTTTTGGTTTAATGATTTGTGGCTTAGTCAGCATAGTTCTAGTGCCAGCTATTCGAAAAGATGGTGGACCTGCTATTTTTGCCCAGACTCGCATAGGAAAAAACGGCCGGCATTTTACTTTTTATAAATTTAGATCAATGTGTATTGATGCTGAGGATAAAAAGAGAGAATTGTTGGAGAAAAATACCATGCAGGGTGGTATGTTTAAGATGGACAATGATCCTCGCATTACCAAAATTGGTCGCTTTATCCGAAAAACTAGCTTGGATGAACTTCCTCAGTTTTGGAATGTTCTGAAAGGGGATATGAGTCTAGTTGGAACAAGACCGCCAACAGTTGATGAATATGAGACATACACACCTGAACAAAAACGTCGATTGAGTTTTAAACCGGGTATCACTGGACTTTGGCAAGTTAGTGGTAGAAGTGAGATTAAGAATTTTGATGAAGTTGTTAAATTAGATGTAGCTTATATAGACGATTGGACAATTTGGAAAGACATTGAAATTTTACTAAAAACTATTAAAGTTGTACTTATGAGAGATGGAGCGAAGTGATTTTATGAATAAAGTGAGGGAAATTCAACTAGGAGAATTATCTTTATTGAAAAACTTTATTGCTATTTGTAGTAAACATAACTTAAGATATTATGCTTTGGGAGGAACATTGCTAGGAGCCATTCGTCATAAAGGATTTATTCCTTGGGATGATGATATGGATTTAGGGATGCCTCGAAAAGATTATGAAAAATTTTTATCTATTTGTAAAAAAGAACTTCCAGAACATGTTATTTTGAGACTTCATGATGACAATTTAGGTAATACCTCTATTATGGATACATCCTTACAAATTCCATTTGGAGATGAACTATGTAGTCCATTCATAGATATTTTCCCTTTGGATGGTTATCCAGATGAGAGTTTCCATTACTTTCTACATACAAATAGAATCAAGTTCTATCGAGCACTTTCTAAAATTTCTGTAATCGATCGTCTACATGACAGAGATCGGGGAAGTTTTGAAAATGCTATTGTGAGTATATCAAAAGTTTTGAAATTAAATAAACTTCTAAAAACAGCCACTATTAACAACAAATTACAAAATCTAATTAAACAATATGATTTTGAAACTAGTTCCATAGTTGGTAATGTATTAGGTTCCTATAGAGAACGTGAGCTTGCTAGAAAAGAAGTATTCGGTGAACCACAATTACTAGAGTTTGAGAACTTAGAAATAAGTTGCCATACAAACCCAGATGAATATTTAACAAAAATATATGGTGATTACATGAAGTTACCTGAAGAAGCAGAACGTAAGGGTCATTTCGAGTCTACATGGGGAGATTAATTTGAATAGTTTTAATTTAATGGGGGTCAGAATTGACCCTTTAACAATGGATGAAACAGTACAAGAGGTTGAGAAATTTGTAATTGAACAACGTCCTCTTCATTTAATGGGCGTAAACGCTGATAAGATTAACCAATGTCAATCAGATGAAGCTATTAAGAAGATAGTTAACGAGTCTGAGATCATCAATGCAGATGGTGCATCAGTAGTTCTAGCTTCTCGATTTTTGGGCTACCAAGTTCCAGAACGAGTTGCTGGAATTGATTTAATGCAAAGATTATTAAAATTAGCCGATGAAAAATCTTATTCAGTGTATTTCTTTGGTGCTAAAGAAGAAGTTTTGCAAGATATGTTACAAAATTTCAAAGAAGAGTATCCAAATCTACGAGTTGTTGGACATCGTAATGGTTATTTTTCTGAGGAAGATGAGCAAGATATTCAGGAAGATATTCGTGAAAAGAATCCCGACTTTGTATTTGTTGGAATTACTTCACCTAAAAAAGAATACATCATCCAAAAATTTATGGATAATGGAGTGAATTCTATTTTTATGGGTGTAGGTGGTAGTTTTGATGTATTGTCTGGTCACATTCAGCGTGCCCCACTTTGGATGCAAAAATCAAACTTGGAGTGGTTGTTCCGAGTTGCTAATGAGCCAAAGCGTCTCTTTAAACGATACTTTGTAGGGAATGTTACCTTTATTAAGCGAGTTTTAGATGAGAAACGAAAAACGAAAAAATAATATTTTACATATTTCACGAACGATGGATATTGGTGGTGCGGAGAGAATCGTGTACCAGTTGAGTTCTGATTTGAAAGATGAGTTTGATAGTGTACATGTTGCTTCTACAGGAGGCCTTTGGGAACCAAAATTAGAGGCTCAAGGAATTACCCATCATAAAATTCACGATATAGACAGCAAAAATCCCCTTACTGTGTTGAAGTTGCTTCTTACTATTTATCAAATTATTAAGACAAATGAGATTACTCTGGTTCATACGCATCACCGAATGGCAGCTTTTTATATTCGTTTGTTAAAACTGATTAATCCCAAGCTAGTCCACGTTTACACTGCTCATAATGTCTTTAAAGATAAGTTGTCTTTATATAGATTTTCACTTAAAAATGCCTATAGTATTGCAGTTGGTCAAGCAGTTAATCAAAATTTGAAAGATGATGTGGGAGTTGCAAATAGCACTGTTATCTATAACGGAGTGATCTTGAAACAGTCAAATAGACAAGTTGATGAGATTATGAAGTTTGATGGAATCAAGCTAGGCTGTATTGCAAGATTATCTGAACAAAAAGGTTTGACTTATCTGCTTGATGCGATCTCTTTGATTTCAGATGAAAACCTTCGTTTATTTATCGTTGGGGATGGAGAGCTTAGAGCCGAATTAGAAAACAAGGTTAAAGAACTAAATCTGGAAGATAAAGTATCTTTTTTAGGGTATAGACAGGATATAGTCGAGTGTATTAATAGTTTTGATTTCCTAGTGTCTTCGTCATTATTTGAGGGCTTGGCTCTAAATGTTATCGAAGCATTTATGAATGGGAAAACTATGGTTGCGACAGATATTCCTGGCATTAATGAAGTTGTTACAAAAGAAAATGGGATCTTGGTTCCTGCTAAAGATGCTAGGGCCTTAGCTTCTGCTATTGAGAGTCTGGCGACTGACTCAACTCTTAGAACTAGGTTAGCTCATCAAGCTAAAAAAGATTATGAAGAGAAGTTTAGTTATCCTTTATTTTTAGAGAATTATCGTAAATTTTATCAAAAACTAATGGGAGATTCAAAATGAAAAAAGTAATGTTAGTTTTTGGGACGCGTCCAGAAGCAATAAAAATGTGTCCCTTAGTGAATGAACTGAAGAAAAATGATTCAATCAAAACACTTGTGTGTGTAACGGGTCAACATAAAGAAATGTTAGAGCAAGTTTTAGATGTCTTTAAAGTTGTTCCTGATTATGATTTAGGAATTATGAAGGCAAATCAAACACTATTTACAATCACGACAAGTATTTTAGATAAAATTCAAGCAGTTTTAGAGCAGGAAAAACCAGATATTGTTCTTGTTCATGGGGA
Organism: Streptococcus mitis 13/39; assembly: GCA_000385835.1. GTDB lineage: Bacteria > Bacillota > Bacilli > Lactobacillales > Streptococcaceae > Streptococcus > Streptococcus mitis_AI. The sequence continues at coordinate 3,979 of AQTU01000027.1, forward strand.
TACTACAACCACTTTTGCGACAGCTTTAGCTGCATTTTACATGGGAATTAAAGTTGGACATGTAGAGGCAGGATTGAGAACTTATAATCTTCAAAGCCCATTTCCTGAAGAGTTCAATCGTCAGACTACTTCAATTATTGCGGATTTCAATTTTGCTCCGACAGAAGTGGCTAAAGAGAATCTTCTAAAAGAGGGAAGAGAGAATATCTATGTTACCGGAAATACTGTCATCGACGCTTGAAGACAACCGTTCAAGGGCATTATGACCATCCTATTTTAGAGTGGGCTAAGGACAGTAAACTAATCATGTTGACAGCCCATAGACGTGAAAACCTTGGTCAACCCATGGAAAATATGTTTAACGCAGTTAATCGTATCCTGAATGAATTTGAAGATGTTAAAGTCGTATATCCTATTCATAAGAATCCTAAGGTTCGTGAGTTAGCAAGTAAGGTGTTTGGTGACAATGAACGTATGAAAATCATTGAACCTCTAGAAGTCATTGATTTCCATAATTTTATGAATCAAAGCTACATGATTTTAACAGATTCTGGTGGTGTACAAGAAGAAGCACCTTCTTTAGGTAAACCAGTATTGGTAATGCGTGATACAACAGAACGTCCAGAGGGGATTGCTGCAGGAACCTTGAAATTGGTAGGAACAGAAGAAGAAAATATTTATACTAATTTCAAACTGCTTCTAGAAGATGAAACAGAGTACAGTAAGATGAGTAAAGCAAGTAATCCATATGGAGATGGAAAAGCTTGTGAGCGTATTGTTGATATCATTTTGGAAGGATTATCATAATGGATCAGATTTCTATTGTTGTACCAGTGTACAATGTTGAGAACTGTTTGAGTTATTGTGTAGAAAGTCTAAGACAACAAACATATAAAAATATTGAAATAATCCTAGTAGATGATGGTTCGACGGATAGTTCTGGAGAAATTTGTGACCAATATGCTCGAGAAGATGACAGAATAAAAGTTCTGCATATTGAAAATGGAGGATTGTCCAATGCTCGCAATACTGGGGTAAAAGAATCTTCAACAGATTGGATTGTTTTCATTGATTCAGACGATTATTATGACCATAGAGCCATTGAATATTTAGTAGAACTTAGAGATAAGTATAGAGTTGGTCTTGTAGCAACTCCAGTGATTGAAGTTAGAGACTATGAAAATAGTGATTTTCTAGGAGATTTCAGAGAGAAATATTCTGGAAAATTAGATCGTCGAACAGCTTTAGAACAAATGTTTTATGGAAATTATGTTGGGACACATTCAGGTGGTAAACTATATAAGAAGGAAATCTTATTAAGGTTTCCATATCCTAATGGGATGTTGTATGAAGATTTAGCTCTTGCTTATGAGCATATTGCTTCCTGTGAAAATATTGCTGTTAGTGATCTAACTCTTTATAAATACTATCGAAGACCAGGAAGTATTGTAAATTCTAAATATAGTGATCGTCTCTTAGATTTTTACAAGGCAATGGAATGGAATAGAAGTTATGTTGAACGAGACTATTCAGGTGATAGGGATATGAGAAGAGCCTTGAATGTTCGCTATGTTTTTAATGGTCTGCATATTGTACATGCTATGCTTAGTTCAGATATGTATGCTGAAGTTAATAAAATTAGAAAAGAATACATTCAATATTTCAAAGATGTTATTCCGAATTCAAATGTTACAAGGAAAAATAAATTGAAATATATATTGTTTCTCGTATCTGCAAAATTGTATAACACTATTCGAAATAAGATTGGATAATTTAAACAAACTTAGGTAAAAATATGAAAATAAAAATAAAATTATCAGAGTTATTATATTTTTCAGCTTTCTTTATTTGGTTGCTTTTTAATTTTATAGCTCAAACAAACTTAGTCTATAAATACCCTGAAATTTATCGTTTTCGAATAGTTGCTATGGTAGTGTCTATTGTCATACTTCTGTTTAAACTACTATTAGAGAGACACTCGAGTAAGTTTCTGATATTCTTCTTTTCAGCTTTCTGCTTGGCTATCATTATTGGAATTTCAACACATAAACTTTTTGATGCTCTCACAATAATTTCAACAATCCTATTTATTATTTCTATAAACAATGTGAATTTTAGAAAAGTTTTGATTCTCTGGACAGTTTCGATTGTTTTCTTAATGATTTCTATATATGGTCTATTAAAGTTTGGCATTATTGAAAATACGCTGAGGGTTCAATTAGGAGGGCGATTCCGTTTTAGCCAAGGATACCAATATGTTACCCTCGGTGCTAATTATTTATTTCATCTGACTCTAGTCTATCTATATTTGAGAAAAAGTAAAATCAGATTATTAGAAATTCTAATGCTTGGAATACTGAATTATTATTTTTACGTTAATACTGATACGAAATCAGCTTTCTTTCTTTCAATTCTAGCATTAGTATTGGTGTACATATTCAAAAATAAAGTAGTTAGTCAAAAAATCCTGAATGCCATTGGTAAAATTACGTTGACTGCAGGGATTCTTATTCCTATCATTTTGACTTATTTTTATAACGCAAACAGTAAATTATTTCAAATTTTAAACGTAGCTTTGACAGGAAGACTAAGTTTAGGACATAAGACATTATCTTTATATGGCGTACATATGTTTGGTCAAAGAATTGATTGGGAATTGCAACAAAGGGCTACGTCTGTTTTTGATAATTATTTATACGTTGATTCATCTTTTGTAAATATTTTGTTGCATTATGGAGTGATTCTACTAGTTGTTATTTGGTATAGTTTCTATCAACTAAATAAAAAAGGACACTTTAATACAGTTGAGATGCTTGTTTTTATTGTATTGATACTTCACTCAATGTTTGATCCACAATTTTTTGAATTAATGTACAATCCATTATTGTTATTGATGGGTATTTCTTGGAGCAAGTATAGGTATAATTATCAAGATGTTTAGAGTTCTTGTGTTATATGTATCCTTAGCTCTAATTAGAGGCTAGTTAAGTTATTTATGTGTCAAAAAAGTTTAATTTATTTCACATAATCATTTTTGGACAGATAAATTTTTGCCGTTTATAATAGTAGTTAAGTGAGGAATATGCCCCCCTATGAAGGTTCTTAAAAATTATGCATACAATCTTTCATATCAATTATTAATAATAATTTTGCCTATTATTACTACACCTTATGTCACTAGGGTTTTTAGTTCGGATGAGTTGGGAACTTATAGTTACTTCAACTCAATTGTTACTTATTTCCTTCTATTGGCTACCCTAGGGGTAGCCAATTATGGTACAAAGGAGATTTCAGGTAATCGTAATACTATTCGTAAGAATTTTTGGGGTATTTATACTTTACAATTGGGAGCGACTCTGTTTTCTTCTTGTATATATGTACTGCTTTGTCAATTTTTACCAGTAATGAAAAATCCAGTGGCGTATATATTAGGCTTAAGCTTAATTTCAAAAGGATTAGATATTTCTTGGTTATTTCAAGGATTAGAAGATTTTAAGAGAATTACAGTAAGAAATATCACGGTCAGATTAGTTGGTGTTATTTCTATCTTTTCATTTATAAAATCATCTGAAGATCTCTATTTATATATTTTTTTGATTACGATTTTCGAGTTATTAGGACAATTAAGTATGTGGTTACCAGCAAGAGAGTTTATTGGAAAACCGCACTTTGATTGGTTGTATGCTAAACAACATTTGAAACCAGTTATCTTATTATTTTTACCACAGGTTGCTATATCGCTTTATGTGACTCTGGATAGTACTATGCTTGGTTCTTTAGCCTCAATAAGAGATGTAGGGATTTATGATCAATCTCTGAAACTTGTCAAAATATTATTAACATTGGTAACTTCATTAGGAAGTGTCATGTTGCCTCGAGTTTCAAATCTTTTATCTTCAGGGGATCATAAAGCAGTTAACAAAATGCATGAGATGTCATTTCTGATTTATAATTTGGTAATTTTCCCCATTATGGCAGGAATGTTAATTATAAATGATGATTTTGTTAACTTTTTTCTGGGAAAAGATTTTCAAGAGGCACGTTATGCGATAGCAATTATGATTTTTAGAATGTTCTTTATTGGTTGGACCAATATTATGGGGATTCAAATTTTGATACCTCATAATAAAAATAAAGAATTTATGCTGTCAACAACAATTCCTGCTATTGTTAGTGTGGGCTTAAATCTTCTCTTGCTTCCAAAGCTGGGCTATATAGGTGCGGCAATTGTATCTGTTTTAACAGAGGTACTAGTATGGCTGATACAGTTATTCTATACTCGTTCTTATTTGAGAGAGGTGCCCATTCTAGGTTCATTGATCAAAATTATAATCTCATCTGGAGTTATGTATGGTATCCTACTATTTATAAAACAATTTCTAAATGTATCACCAATAATTAATGTGGGACTATATGCTGTTCTGGGAGCAATAATTTATGCTAGTTTGATTTTGATTTTTAAAGTAATCAATCTAAATGAGTTAAAACAACAACTATTAAAAAAATAAAGGAGTGTAATATGTACGATTATCTAATCGTTGGTGCTGGTCTGTCTGGAGCAATTTTTGCTTATGAAGCAACCAAGCGTGGAAAAAAAGTAAAAGTTATTGATAAACGTGACCACATTGGTGGGAATATCTATTGTGAGAATGTTGAAGGAGTCAATGTTCATAAATATGGCGCTCATATCTTCCATACTTCTAATAAGAAAGTCTGGGATTATGTTAATCAATTTGCTGAATTTAACAACTACATTAATTCGCCTGTAGCTAATTACAAGGGGAGCCTTTATAATCTACCTTTCAATATGAATACTTTCTATGCTATGTGGGGGACAAAAACTCCTCAAGAAGTGAAAAATAAGATTGCTGAGCAAACGGCTCACATGAAAGACGTTGAACCGAAAAATTTGGAAGAACAGGCTATCAAGTTGATCGGTCCAGATATTTATGAAAAGTTGATTAAAGGATATACTGAAAAGCAATGGGGACGTTCTGCAACTGACCTTCCACCGTTTATCATTAAACGTCTACCAGTTCGTTTGACTTTTGATAATAACTACTTCAATGACCGTTATCAAGGTATTCCAATTGGGGGGTATAACGTTATCATCGAAAATATGTTGAAAGATGTTGAAGTGGAACTTGAAGTTGACTTTTTTGCCAATCGTCAGGAACTAGAAGCTTCTGCTGAAAAAGTTGTCTTTACAGGGATGATTGACCAATACTTTGACTATAAACATGGTGAGTTAGAATACCGTAGTCTTCGTTTTGAGCACGAAGTTTTAGATGAAGAAAATTATCAAGGAAATGCAGTTGTAAACTATACAGAACGTGAAATTCCTTACACTCGTATCATTGAGCATAAACATTTTGAGTATGGAACACAAGATAAAACGGTTATTACTCGTGAATACCCAGCTGATTGGAAACGTGGAGATGAACCTTATTATCCAATCAATGATGAGAGAAACAATGACATGTTTGCTAAATATCAAGAAGAAGCAGCGCAGAATTATAAGGTGATTTTCTGTGGTCGTTTGGCTGATTATAAATACTATGACATGCATGTGGTCATTGAACGTGCCCTAAATGTTGTAGAGGAAGAGTTTAAATGAGATAACGAAGGATAAAGTTGATCGATGAAATATTATCTAAAAGAAGAATTTCTGAAGGATTCTGGTGCACGAAATGCGGGAAATAAGGCTCGAAATGACGTCGAAGAAATAGTGGTTCGTGAGGGCTATAGTCCTTTGTTATTGATGGTAGATGATTGGTATCAAATGGGGACTATTAGAGCCCAACGCCACAAGGCTAAAGCCCTATCCAAAGCCATATCTAAGTTGAAGGAAGGGGATCAGCTACTGATTCAATTTCCTATGCTTCATCATAGTTTCTTTACGACTCACTTAGTCAAAAGAATGCAACGTAAAGGAGTGAAGGTTCAATTTGTTATCCATGATTTAGAAGTTTTGCGCTATGCTAATTTGGATACAGTACCCTTGAAGCATAAAATTCGTGTTCATCTTCAAGAGTCTAGTCTTTTGAAACAAGCTGATGGTCTTATTGCTCATAATCCAGTTATGAAATCAGTGCTTGTTGATAAGGGGGTTTCTGAGAAAAAAATAGTTAGTTTAGGCATTTTTGACTATCTGATCCCGAATTATCAGGACAAAGAAGATTTATCGAAGGAAGGGGCTATTATTGTAGCTGGAAATTTAGCTCAAGAAAAAGCAGGTTACTTATATGAGTTGCCTGCAAGACCGGCATATAACCTTTATGGTGTTGGTTTTGATGAGGCTAGAAAGCTATCAAATGAAACCTATTTTGGTTCATTTCTTCCAGATGAACTACCGTCAGCGTTAGAAGGAAGCTTTGGTTTAGTTTGGGATGGTGATAGTTCTAAAACTTGTAGCGGAGTGTTTGGTGAGTATTTGAGATACAATAATTCCCACAAGGCTTCCCTTTATTTGGCTTCTGGTTTCCCTATTATTGTTTGGAAACAATCTGCTTTGGCTAATTTCGTCTTAGAAAAAGAGTGTGGAATTAGTGTTGAGAGTTTACTTGACTTGGAAGAAGTATTGGAAAATTTGTCTCAAGAAGAGTATCAGGATTTGGTCAAAAATGCTAAGTCCGTAGGTCAAAAAATTCGTGAAGGTTCTTATCTTCTTTCTGCATTACAAGCTTTAAATTAATAAATCTAAAAATTACACAAATAGATAGATGAGGGAGTTACTGAATTCCCTCTTTTCTTATGGTTAAAGAGAGATTAAAAAATGAAATAAGATTCGATAGTTGTCAGAAAATAACAACTAAACATGAAAATTCAGAAAATTATATTGACAGGACTTTAAAAAGGGTATATAATGGATAGAAAAACAAAGGAGAATACTATGAAAACAAGGAAAGTATTGGCTCTTGCGGGAGTCACTTTATTATCAGCTGGTGTCTTAGCAGCTTGTTCTGGTGGTTCAGCTACTAAAGGTGAGCAGACTTTTGCATTTACCTACGAGACAGACCCAGATAATCTCAACTACTTAACAACTGGTAAGGCAGCGACTGCTGACATTACTAGTAATGTGATTGATGGCTTGCTTGAAAATGATAAATACGGGAACCTTGTTCCCTCAATGGCAGAAGACTGGTCAGTTTCTAAAGATGGCTTGACTTACACTTATAAGATTCGTCAGGATGCCAAGTGGTACACCTCTGAGGGAGAAGAGTATGCTCCTGTTAAGGCTCAGGACTTTGTAACAGGTCTTAAATATGCAGCAGATAAGAAATCTGAAGCCCTTTACTTGGTACAAGATTCAATTAAAGGTTTGGACGCATACGCTAAAGGGGAAAATAAAGATTTCTCTCAAGTTGGGATTAAAGCGATTGACGATCAAACAGTCCAATACACATTGAACAAACCTGAAAGTTTTTGGAATTCTAAAACAACAATGGGTGTCTTGGCACCAGTTAATGAAGAGTTTTTGAACTCAAAAGGGGATGATTTTGCTAAAGCGACAGATCCAAGTAGTATCTTGTATAATGGTCCTTATTTGTTGAAATCTATTGTAACCAAATCTGCTGTTGAATTTGCGAAAAATCCGAATTACTGGGACAAAGATAATGTCCATATTGACAAAGTTAAATTGTCATTCTGGGACGGTCAAGATACTAGTAAACCTGCAGAAAACTTTAAAGACGGTAGTCTTTCAGCAGCTCGTCTCTATCCAACAAGTGCAAGTTTCGCAGAGCTTGAGAAAGAGATGAAGGACAATATTGTCTATACGCAACAAGACTCTACAACTTATGTGGTGGGGACAAACATCGACCGTCAGTCCTATAAATACACTTCTAAGACTAGCGAAGAACAAAAGACATCTACTAAAAAGGCCCTCTTAAACAAGGATTTCCGTCAGGCTATTGCCTTTGGTTTTGATCGTACGGCCTATGCCTCTCAGTTGAATGGACAAACTGGAGCAAGCAAGATTCTACGTAATATTTTTGTGCCACCAACATTTGTTCAAGCAGATGGTAAAAACTTTGGAGATATGGTCAAAGAAAAATTGGTGACTTATGGGGATGAATGGAAGGATGTGAACCTTGCCGATGCACAAGATGGTCTTTACAATCCAGAAAAAGCCAAGGCTGAATTTGCCAAAGCCAAATCAGCTCTACAAGCTGAGGGAGTACAATTCCCAATTCACCTAGATATGCCTGTTGATCAAACAGCAACTACAAAAGTTCAGCGCGTCCAATCTATGAAACAATCCTTGGAGGCAACTTTAGGAACTGATAATGTCATTATTGATATTCAACAGTTGCAAAAAGATGAAGTACTTAATGTCACTTTATTTGCACAAACTGCTGCTGGCGAAGATTGGGATCTTTCTGATAACGTTGGATGGGGACCAGACTTCTCAGATCCATCAACTTATCTTGACATCATCAAGCCTTCTGTAGGGGAAAATACGAGAACTTACCTAGGATTTGATTCAGGAAAAGACAATGAGGCGGCTAAGAAGGTTGGTCTCAATGATTATGATAAAATGGTCAATGAAGCAGGTGAAGAAACTACAGATGTTACAAAACGTTATAACAAGTATGCCGAAGCTCAAGCTTGGTTGACAGATAGTGCCTTAGTCATCCCAACAACTTCTAAAACTGGTCGTCCAATCTTGTCTAAGATGGTACCATTTACTTTACCTTTCTCTTTCTCAGGTAACAAGGGGACAAGCGATCCGCTTCGATACAAATACCTTGAACTTCAAGACAAGGCAGTTACTGCAGATGAATACCAAAAAGCTCAAGATAAATGGATGAAAGAAAAAGAAGAATCCAATAAAAAAGCGCAAGAAGACCTTGCAAAACATGTAAAATAAATTTTAATCATCTATAGAAATCGATTGATAAAGGATTTGGCATTCGAAAGGAATGCTAAATCCTTTTTATTATGTGATAATTTCACCCTAAATATCAGAGTAGAGATTTGTCAGAATTAAGAAAAAAAATTAGCAATTTTCCTAGCTTTTCTATTGCTTTATCTATTAAAAATTGTTATATTAAAAGTGTAATTATTTTTATAAACGTTAAGCATTGCACTTTTCAGATAGAAAGGAGTATTTTTCGAATAAGAAATGTAAACGCTTACGAAGATTGATGAAAGGAATCAGGAGTTAATGGATAAACGATTTTTTGAAAAACGATGTACATACAGCATTCGTAAATTTGCACTAGGTGCTGCTTCAGTTATGATTGGAGCTAGTTTTTTTGCTACTGCTCCAGTAATGGCTAACACACCAACAGTTGGCTCAACAGATAATTTGCCAAGTGAGCTAGCTGATTTGGATAAAAAAGCGAGTGATAATGGACGAGAGTTCAATAAGGAAGCTGCAGCAGCAAATCCAGGTTCTTCTGAAACAACAGATGGACCAAAAACTGAAGAAGAGTTATTAGCTCTTGAAAAGGAAAACAAAGAAACTACTGACAAGTTACCGAAAGAATTGGAAGGAAAGCTTGAAAAAGCTACTGATAATGGTAAAGAAGTAAATAAAGACCAATTAGCACAAGATACTGGTAGTTTAGTTCCTGAAGATGTTGCCAAAACAAAAAATGGAGAATTGAACTATGGCGCTACTGTTAAGATTAAGACTCCATCAGGAGAAGGTAGTGGTATTGTCATTGGTAAGGATCTTGTTTTGACTGTTTCTCACAACTTTATCAAGGATCAACAAGATGGAAATATTCGTAAGGTTGTGGATAATGACAAAGGGGATGGTGATATTTTTAGTATCTCTTACCCTGGTTTAGAAGATGTAAAATTTAGTAAAAAAGATGTGATTCACTGGGATCGAGATGGCTATCTAAAGGGTTATAAGAATGATTTGGCTCTTGTAAGATTGCGTACAGTTCTTGAAAATGCTCCTGTTGAAGTTACTGAAAAACCAGTTGTTAAGAAAGTTGGGGATAAAGTCAATATGTTTGGCTATCCTGCTGGTAAGTTGGCACCAGTTATTAACACTGCTGTGGATTTTGCTGAATCTTATGGTGAAGGAGTCCAAGGAGTTGGTTATCAAGGTGGACAACCAGGTGCTAGCGGTGGCGGTATCTTTGACACGGATGGTAAATTGATTGGGGTTCATCAAAATGGTGTGGTTGGCGTTCGTAGTGGAGGAATCCTTTTCTCTCCAGCACAATTAAAATGGATCCAAGATCATATTAAGGGAATCTCTAGTTCAAAACCTGCGAATTTAGAGGAAACTGAAAAACCAGTTGAAGAAAAGCCAAAAGAAGATAAGCTGAAAGAAGAAAAACCAGTTGAAAACAAACCAGCTGAGAATAAACCAGCTGAAGCAGCAACGGGAGAAACTAGCGGCGCTACTGTCGAAGTGAAAAAAGAGTGGGACTCAGTAAGCCGTGTGAAAGGGAATGTTGAAGTCGTTGAAGAAGGCGGAGTACGCTACAACAAATTAACTTCAACAACAGCTAACGACAATGGAGCAAACGAAGCTTTATTTGAAAAAGCTGGATTACAGGCGGATGCGGAAGGAAATGTAAGCGTTGACTTAACGTTCAAGGCAAACACCCCTCCAGCTGAAACACGCTTTGGGGTATATCTAAAATATAAAGATAATGACAACAACATCTTTGTTGGGTATGACAAGGGCGGTTGGTTCTGGCAATACAAAGGACCAAATGTAAACACTTGGTATAGTAAGACTCGTGTAGAAGCACCAAATGTAGGTGAAGAAAACCACCTATCTATCGTTTACAAAAAAGACGGTCAATTAAATGCTACAAATAATGGACAAAATTTATTTAGCACAGAAGTCGTTCCAGAAGTTGTCAAGAACGCTTTAGCTGATGTGAATAAAGTTTACCTCAAAGCTGGTACTTACGGTACAGAATTATCTTCTGTATCGATCAAAGCGGATAACCAAGATAACATCAAACCTGAAGAAGAAACTCCAGCTGTGGATGATGGGTTGCGTCGCAATGACCAAGATGTTCACTATGAAACTTTACAATCAGAACAATTAAAAGCGATTATCGACACAGCGTTTCCACGTGTTAAAGAATATGAATTAGATGGAAAAACGTTAACAGGTCAAGTTCAAAAATTAGATAAAATGTCAATCAACGGTGTATTAGTCACTCCAGAAGTTCAATACCGTAAGATTGATGACACTACTGCAGAATATGTAATGAAAGTAAGAAACGATGATGAATTCATCAACGCTGAAATCACTGTAAAATTACAATTAGTTGGCAACGAAATGCACTTCGATGTGACAAAAGTAGTGAACAAAAACAATGTCGAAATGGGTAAACCAATCGACAATGTACGAAAATTAATCCAAACAATTGAATTCCCAGGAAACACACTTGTTTCTGTTGGTTCAAACAAACAAGGTGCGAAATTCGATGGAGCTCAAATGTCAACAAATACACATAATCGTGGGGACTATCATTTAGACTTGAAAGAAGGCAAGATGAATGAATATACTTACGGCTTCATGTATGGATTTGTTTCTTCTAATGAATTAGCAGCATCTGTTTGGAGTAACTCTCAATTTACATACAGAGGAAATGACTTTGCACGTTTAACAACAGCGTTAGAACGTGTAGAAGGCGTAAACTACTTAGGTATCCAAAGCTCACCTTACTGGTACCAACGTGCTTATAAGAACTTAGTATTCCCAGAATACACATTAGAATTACCAAGTTCTAAAGTAGTCATCACAAAAGACTTAAACAAAGATAATGTTGTGGACTGGCAAGATGGTGCGATTGCATATCGTAATATCATGAACAATCCAAAAGGAGCAGAATCTGTTCCAGATTTAGTAGCGTATCGTATTGCGATGAACTTCGCATCTCAAGCGCAAAACCCATTCTTAATGACATTAGATGGTATTAAGAAGATTAACTTACACACGGATGGTTTAGGCCAATCAATCCTACTTAAAGGGTATGGTAGTGAAGGTCACGACTCAGGTCACTTAAACTATGCGGATATCGGTAAGAGAATCGGTGGCGTTGAAGACTTCAAGAAATTATTAGCAAGAGCAAAAGAATACGGAGCTAAAATCGGTATTCACGTCAATGCTTCTGAAACATATCCTGAATCTAAATACTTCAGCGAAGCGATTTTACGTAGAAACTCTGACGGAACATATATGTACGGTTGGAACTGGTTAGACCAAGGTATCAACATCGATGCAGAATATGACTTAGCTCATGGACGTTTGGATCGTTGGAAAGAGTTAAGAGAAAAACTAGGTGCTGACTTAGACTTCATTTATGTGGACGTTTGGGGTAACGGACAATCAGGAGATAACACTGCTTGGCCAACTCACGTACTTGCTAAAGAATTAAACTCTCAAGGATGGCGTATGGCTATTGAGTGGGGCTTCGGTGCGGAATATGACTCAACATTCCAACACTGGGCAGCTGACTTAACTTACGGTGGATATACATTGAAAGGTATTAACTCAAATATCACTCGATTCATTCGTAACCACCAAAAAGATTCATGGGTGGGTGACTATCCAAGCTACGGTGGTGCCGCTAACTATCCATTACTTGGTGGATATAACATGAAAGACTTCGAAGGATGGCAAGGTCGAAGCGACTACGAAGGATATATTCGTAACCTCTTCGAAAACAACATCATGACGAAGTTCTTCCAACACTACAAAGTATCTAAATGGGTAAACGGTAACCCAGTTGCAATGAGCGACAATGGTCAAAACTACAAGTGGACTCCAGAAATGGAAATTCATTTAACAAATGACAATGGGGACGAAGTGAAAATTGTTCGTCAATCAAACGACCCTAACAGCCCAGACTACCGCAAACGTGTAACAACATTAAACGGTCGTGTGATCGAAAATGGTGGAAGCTACTTAGTACCATGGAACTGGGATGAAAATGGGAAAGCTTTAACAGGCGACAAAGAAAAGATGTACTTCTACACAACTGAAGGTGGAACAACTGAATGGACTCTTCCAGAAGATTGGACTGGAGATAAAGTATACCTTTATCGTTTAACAGACCAAGGTAAGAAAGATGTTGTAGAATTAACAGTTGGCGCAGACCGTAAGATTCAAATTACGGGAGAAGCGAACCAACCATATGTACTTTACAAAGCTCCTCAAGGCAAGAAGACAATGGTATGGAGTGAAGGTCTACACATCTATGACCAAGGTTTCAACAGCGGAACATTAAATCATTGGGAAAAAACTGGTGACAGCGCTCATGCTGAAATCGTGAAATCTCAAGGAGCTAACGAAATGTTACGTATTCAAGGAAACACTGAACGTGTGACATTGAAACAACGCTTAACAGATTTAAAACCAAATACAAGATATGCTGTTTATGTAGGCGTGGATAATCGAAGCGATGCACGTGCAGATATCACAATCCGTGTAGGCGACAAAGTAATTTCTAACTACACAAACAAATCAATTGCGAAGAACTATGTACAAGCACATGCGCATAACACACTTAAGAAGAACGCAACTGTGGATAATACAAGTTACTTCCAAAATATGTATGTATACTTCACAACAGGCGAAGATGTTTCTAATGTGACATTAGAACTTGGACGTGATGCAGATGCAGCAGCAACTTACTTCGATGAAATTCGTGTATTTGAAAACCAATCTGTAATGTATAACGAAAAACACGATACAGGAAATGGTAAATTCAAACAAGACTTTGAAGAAGTGCCTCAAGGTATCTTCCCATTCGTAGTCGGCGATGTTGAAGGTGTACAAGATAACCGTACTCACTTATCTGAAAAACACGAACCATATACTCAACGTGGATGGAATGGTAAGAAAGTCAACGATGTTATCGAAGGAAATTGGTCATTGAAGACGAACGGTTTAACAGGAAATGACAAACTCGTTTACCAAACAATTCCACAAAACTTCCGCTTCGAAGAAGGTAAGACTTATAAAGTAACCTTCGATTATGAAGCAGGTTCACATGGAGCATACTCATTCGTAATCGGTAATGGCGAAAATACTCGTCGTAGTAAATTAACGAAATACGATTTAGAAAACACTTGGGAAAATTCATCAACTCCTAAGAAAGTAAGTTTCTATGTAACAGGTGAAAAGGGTGGAAATACTTGGATTGGTATTTATTCAAATGCGCGTGGTGCAGATACTAAAGGAGATTCAAACAATAACGAAATCAACTTCAAAGGTTATAAAGACTTCATGTTAGATAACCTTGAAATTGAAGAAATCAAGTTAACAGGTAAGATGCTCATCGATGAAGCATACGAAAAGAATACTCCAGTCGTAAATGGCAACTACAAACAAGATTCATTAAATGCTTATAAAGACGCTGTAGCAGCTTTATTAGAAGCAGACGATAATATTAGTGTGGATGATGCTAAAGCTCTTATAGAACGCGTTAACGAGGCTAAAGAAAAACTTGCTGTGAAACGTAGCGCTCCAGATTGGGACGATATCCATGATCTTGATGCTCCTTATGAAGAAGCAGATAATGTATGGTATGCATTTGATGGCAATACAAATACTTTATGGCATACACCTTATGGAGTGAATAGCTTAGGGAAACCGTTAACAGTAGAGTTCAATAATCCGATGGAATCAACTCGCTTTGAATATGTTCCTCGTCCTTCAGGTCCAAACGGACGTGTGATGAGCGGTAGCCTTACAGTGATTGATGAAAAAGGACAAGAACATAACTTTAGCTTTACTGGATGGGAAAATAATGCGAAAACAAAAGTGATTAACTTCGATGCTCCAATCAAAGTGAAGAAAGCAATCTTTACTGGTAACGAAACATACGGTGATCCTGGACATATTTCAGCAGCGGAATTACGCTTCGTCCTTCCAATTGAAGATGATAAACCATTAGATGAAGCTGCATACAATGCTGAAGTAGAACGTGTTCGTAAGATTGATCGTCAAGGTGCGAAAGAATACTTGGCAGCTGTTGAAGCGTACAAGAATGGTCTTGCAGAACATAACATATTAACTCCAAACGGACTTGATAAATTGGTAGAAGGCTTGAAAGAAATTAAAGAAACTGAAGAGCCAGCTCCAAACCCAGAGCCAGCTCCAACTCCAGCTCCAACTCCAGCTCCAACTCCAGCTCCAACACCAACACCAGAACCAGCTCCAAACCCAGAGCCAACCCCAGCTCCAAACCCAGAGCCAACCCCAACTCCAACTCCAGAACCAGTTCCAACTCCAGAGCCAACCCCAACTCCAGAGCCTGAAGTACTAACAAGTAAGGGAGATCAAGAACCACCAGTAGTTGAAATTCCTGAATTTACAGGTGGAGCCAATGCGGTAGAAGCAGCTGTCAATGAAGTTCCAGAATACAAAGGTGGAGCGAATGCAGTAGAGGCCTTGGTTCATGAATTACCTGAATATAAAGGTGGCGCTAATGCAGTAGAAGCAGCTGTCAATGAAGTTCCAGAATACAAAGGTGGAGTCAATGCAGTAGAAGCTTTGGTAAACGAAAAGCCAGCCTACACAGGACTATTGGCTACAGCAGGTGATCAAGCAGCACCAACTATTGAAAAACCTGAGTATCGGATTAGTCAATTGGGTCAAGGAAAACTTGCAGAATCTAAAACTTCAGTTTCAACAGAAGATCAGAAGAGATTGCCAGAAACGGGAGAAAGCCAATCTGATACAGCTATCTTCCTAGCAGGCATCAGTCTTGCCTTATCTGCTGCTGTCCTTGCAACAAAACGTAAAGAAAATTAAAGAAGACTCGATTTTAGAGTTTATCGGAACTAGAATTCAGACAGAAATAACTTAGTTGGAGAGAACCTCTAGGTTCTCTCCATTTTCAAATGGAAAATGAGACCGCTTACTGTAATAAGTGGGAGAAAGGAATAGGAGAAAGATGGATAGACATTTTTTTGAAAGACGTTGTCACTATAGTATTCGAAAATTTGCAATTGGTGCAGCCTCTGTATTGATAGGTGCTAGTATCTTTGGTGCAAATGTAGTGCAAGCTGCAGAGACAGTTGGAACACCTGAGAAAGAAGGAACAATTACACAAGCTCAGCCACTAGATAAGTTGCCGGACGATTTAGCAGCTGTTTTAAAGAAAGCTGAATCAGAAGCGACGGCAGATGCAGGTCATGAAGAAAATCATGAAAATACTGCAGGAACAAGTCCTGCAGCAACTGAAGAAACAAGCCCAGCAACAACTCCAACAGCTCCCAAACCAGCTGAGACTCTGAAGCCGGTTGAAACACCAAAAGCAGATTCTAAACCTGTAGAACCAGCTACACCTACAATCAAACCGGTTGAAAATCAAATTGAAGATAGAGAAGATCGTAACCACTTAGAAGGTGTCACTGTCCAAGCAAACGACTCAGAAACTGGAACTCCTTTTACTGCTGACAAGGCAGTAGATGGGGATCCTGATACTCGTTGGGCAACAAATCCAAATATTAACAAACCAACTTTCGAATTAACTCTTCCAAAAACTACACTTATTAGGCATGTAGAGATTGATTGGGATCGCCGTGTCCGCAAGGGACAAAATGATCCAAATATCAAATCTTGGAGCCTCTACTATGCAGGTCAAGATGATGTAAATGCTAGCGGAGAAAAACAATGGAAACTAGCTCATACCAAGACTGGAGAACCTGTTTTAGATGAGAAAGTTGACTTAGCCAATAGTATTCAAGCTAAATATCTCAAGTTAGAAATCAATGATTACCAAGCGGGTAAAATGGGCTGGAGAAACGCCGGGATTCAAGAAATTCGGGCTTATTCGAATATTCCTGATACAAGTAAGGTAACGGATATTCGCCAAGTAACAGAACTAACAGTAGCAGAAGACGGCCAGTCTCTTGTCTTGCCAACTCTACCAGGAAAAGTCAGTCTTATCGGTAGCAACAAACAAGGTGTGATTGACCTTCAAAATCACATTTATAAGCCTCTGACTGATCAACGCGTTAAGGTTATGGTAGAGCAAATTAAAGATTCACATACCTTTACTAAAGAATTTGAAGTAGTCATCAAGGGGCTACATCAGGACGAAGGTGTGGGTATCAAACCAAAAGTAGCACCAGCTGTTCAACAATGGTATGGAAAAGAAGGTCAATCTTCTATCACTTCAGATACAGTTCTTGCGACGGGGGATTCCGGCTTTGAACAAGCAGCAACCTTCTACCAGTCAGACCTTGCAAGCCGTGGATTGGAACTTGCGACAGGTGACAAGCAGGCTCAAAAACGAATTGAATTTAAAAAAGTTGAAAATAAGGGGTATGGTAAGGAAGGCTATGGCATCATGATTCAAGATGGTGTCATTACCATCGAAGCTGCAACGAACACAGGAGCCTTCTATGCTACTCGTACTCTTCTTCAAATGGGGGAAAGCAATCTCCAAAATGGAGAAATTCGTGATTTCCCAAGCTTCAGTCACCGTGGCTTTATGCTAGATACAGGTCGTAAATTTATTCCTTATGACACCCTTGTAGACATCATGCTTAACATGGCTTACTACAAGATGAACGACTTGCAGTTGCACCTCAACGATAACTATATCTTCCTAAAGGAACACTTGGCAGGTAAGAATCTAACACAAGAAGAAGAGCTTAAGTATGTTCTAGAACATGCTAAGACAGGTTTCCGTGTAGAGACAGATATTGTCGGTAAGAATGGTCAAAAATTAACATCAGACGAGCACTATACTAAAGAAGAGATGCAAAATCTGATTAAACTTGCTAAGGCCTTGCATATCAATCTAGTTCCAGAAATTGACACGCCAGGTCATGCTCTGTCATTTGTCAAAGTCCGTCCAGACCTCATGTATCAAGGTAGCCTGAGCGATTACAGAGGTAAACATAACGTAGAACGCGTAGCCATGCTCGATCTAGATAATAAATACGATGAAACGCTGGCTTTTGTCAAATCAGTTTATGATAAACTTCTTGATGGTCCAGATGCACCACTTCATGGAGTATCTACTGTTCATATCGGAACGGATGAATACTACGGAAGTAGAGAAAGCTATCGTCGTTATGTCAATGACCTTATTAAATACATTAAAGGGAAAGGCTATACACCTCGTATTTGGGGATCGCTCAGTGCGAAACGAGGTAAAACAGCGGTTGATTGGAAAGATGTAGAAGTTGATATCTGGAGTATTGGCTGGCAGCAACCAAAAGAAGCTATTGCTCAGGGAGCTAAGATTATTAATATCACAGATATCCCAACATATAGTGTTCCGAATGGTGATAGTCGTCAAACAGCTTATGGTGACTATGCTAACTATGAAACACAATATAATAGGTGGACACCAAATGATTTCCGAACAGGTCATGGTCCACTTCTAGAAGCATCCAATCCAAATGTAATTGGTGGTGGCCACGCAGTTTGGAATGACAATATTGATCTTCATGAGACAGGTTTGACATCTTATGATATCTTTAAACGCTTCTTTAAGAGCATGCAAACAACTGCAGAACGCACTTGGGGATCTGACCGTGCGGCTGCGACCTTTGCAGAACGTACCCTACCAACGAGCCCTTATGCACCACAGTCAAATCCTGAAAAAGAGATTGATCAAAGTGATTTGTTTACTATCAATCCTGAAACAGTGAAGAACTATGCAAGCAAGAAGGTGAAGACAAGCGAGCAAGGATTGGCTTTTGAGAAAGACAGTAGTATTGAAGGCTTGGTAGGTGACGTTGGTCCAAGTCATGTCTTGAAGTTTGATGTAACTGTCACTGGAGACGGTGAACAAACCTTCTCAACAAGTGGAGACAACCGTATCTATCTAGCTGATAAAGACGGCTATCTTGCTTATCAATTTGAACAGTTCCATATCCAGTTCAAGAAAAAACTTGAAAAGAATAAACGTTATCAAATCTCTATCGTGACCAAACCACAATCAACGGAATTTTATGTGGATGGTGAGAAGATTGAACGTATCGCGAATCCAGCTCACCCTCGCTTTGCTCACAATAGCTTGGTTCTACCGCTTGAGAGCATCGGTGGGTTCAAAGGGATTTTACATAGTGCAGAGTTGTCAGCTAAACCATTTGTAAATCCTCGTTTGATTCCAACAGATCATTTCACAGTTTCTGCAACTAGTCAAGAAACACCAGGAACAGCGACTGAAGGTACTGTTGAAAAAGCCTTTGACAATGATCCAAATACCTTCTGGCATACTAAATGGACTGGTGATACTGCTCCGTACACTCTTTCTATGACCTTGAAAGAAGCAGAAAAAGTCAATGGTTTGACTTATCTCCCACGTCCAGGTGGTGGAAATGGGGTCGTGACTCGCTACGAAATCTACGCACAAAAAGATGGCCAAATGGTCAAGGTTTCAGAAGGAAACTGGGACAACAACGCTCAAGAAAAAACAGTCAACTTTACGGCGGTTCATACCAACAAGATTGAGTTGAAAGTTCTATCAGGTGTTGGGGGCTTTGCAAGTGCAGCTGAAGTTCATCTATTGAAGCCTATCAAAGAGGGACAAGAAACACCAGAACCAGAACAACCATCTACACCTGAAACTCCAAAAGTCGAGCAAACAGGTGATGGAACAGTTGAACTAGCGGATCAATTCACTGCAAGCAAACCAGCTAGCGAAGATAGTATTGCAGCTGCCAGTAAGAGCGCAGATTATCTCAAGAAAGAGTACAAGGTCTTCCCAACTCCACAAAAAGTGACTTATGGAGAAGGAGTAACAGCTCTTCGTAAGCAAGTAAATCTGGTAATGGGAGATCAACTCGATGTCTATACTCGTAATCGCTTGAAGAGTGTCTTGCAGGACAATCAAGTATCCTACACTACTAGTCAATCAGCAGTTGCTGGCGCGACTAATATCTATCTTGGAATACACGGACGCGGTTCACAAGCAGAACAAAACATGTCTAAGGTTTCAGCAGGATTATTTGACAAGATTGATGCTTATGCTCTGACCATCAAAGATAACTCAATTTCCATCGTCGGAAAAGACACGGATGCGGTCTTCTATGGTTTGACAACCTTGAAACATATGATCAAGGAAAGTCAAGTTCCAGTTCTTCGCAATGTGACAGTGGAAGATTACGCTGAAATCAAGAATCGTGGTTTCATCGAAGGTTACTATGGAAATCCATGGTCTAATGCAGATCGTGCTGAACTCATGCGTTTTGGTGGCGATTTGAAATTGACCCAATACTTCTTCGCACCAAAAGATGATCCATATCACAACAAGAAATGGCGTGAACTTTACCCAGAAGAAAAACTAGCTGAAATTCGTGAACTTGCTCGCGTCGGAAATCAAAGCAAAACTCGCTATGTCTGGACCATCCATCCATTCATGAACAACCGTATCCGCTTTGGTAATGAAGCGCATTACCAAGAAGACTTGGCAACCATCAAGGCTAAATTTACTCAGTTGATGAAAGTGGGTGTCCGTGAATTTGGTATTCTAGCCGATGATGCACCGAGCCCAGTTGGAGGCTACAATAGCTACAACCGCTTGATGCAGGATATGACCAACTGGTTGACAGAAATGCAAGGAACTTATAGCGGTCTTCGCAAAGAAATGATCTTTGTTCCAGGTCAGTATTGGGGTAATGGGCGTGAAGCAGAGTTGAAATCTCTAAATGAAAATCTCCCAAGTTCAACCTCTATGACCTTGACGGGTGGTAAGATTTGGGGTGAAGTTTCTGAAGGCTTCCTATCAACTCTCAAGAACAATCTAACTGCAGGTGGTAAAACTTATCGTCCAGTATCACTTTGGGTGAACTGGCCGGTTACAGATAACTCTAAACAACACTTGATTCTAGGTGGTGGTGAGAAATTCCTTCATCCAAATGTGGATCCAAGTTTGCTGTCTGGTATCATGTTGAATCCAATGCAACAGTCTGAACCATCTAAGATTGCCCTCTTTGCTGGAGCTCAATATACATGGAAACAGTGGAAATCAGAAGAAGAAGCTAAGAAACTCAATGACATTGCCTTCAACTTTGTTGAAAATGGTCATTTTGAAGATAGCAAGGTATCAGCAGCCTTCCGCGAACTTGGTAAGCATATGATTAACCAAAACATGGACGGTCGTGTTGTTAAACTAGAAGAATCGGTTGAATTGGCTCCAAAATTGACAGACTTCATGACTAAGCTCAAAGCAGGTCAGGATGTAACTGCAGAACATGCAACCTTGCGTGCAGAATTTGCCAAGATTAAAGAAGCAGCTGAACTTTATAAAGCCTCAGGTGATCAAAAGATGGTTGCACAGATCCACTATTGGTTGGATAATGCAATCGACCAAATGAATGCCCTTGATGCCTTCCTAACAGGAACAGAGGCTATGGCTACAAATGATGCTGCCAAACTTTGGGATAGCTACTATAAAGGTTTGAAATTGTACGAACAGTCTCAAACTCATACCTTCCATTATGTAGACCATCTTGAAAAGGCTGAATTGGGTGTTCAACATATCCGTCCATTTATCCTAGCTTTAAAAGAAGTTCTAGCGTCTGAAGTTCAAAAAGTCTTGCATCCAGATCAAATCATCAGCACCTTTATTACCAATCGAACAGGTGTAGAAGGTGGTTTGGCAGAAGTAACGGATGGTGACTTGGCAACTCATGCTTTGATTAAATCACCAAATAGTATCAAGACAGGTGATTATATCGGTATGAAATTTAACAAACCGGTAGATATCCAAACCTTGACCTTTGCTATGGGAACTCAGGCAAATCCACGTGATACCTTTAGTAAGGCTGAAGTGCAGTATCAAGATGAAAAAGATAACTGGGTAAGTTTGAAAGAACCAACTTATGTTGGTAATGAGTCACTTGTTCAGTTTGAAAATCTTAACATCAAAGCTAAAGCAGTACGTATGATTGCTACAGAAGATCGTGATGACACCTGGTTTGCAGTTCGCGAGATTGCAGTAAATCGTCCAGTAGAGAACGCTCGTAAACAACAAACTGCTACAATTAGCCTCAGCTCAAACCTAGTTTATAAATTGAGAACATCAGCAAGTCAAATTACTGATGGTAAAGATAATACAGAAGCTATGATGGCAAATGCTGACGGCAGCAATACGACTCCAGTAGATGCCTGGGCACAACTTGACCTAGGTGAAGTCAAGTCGGTCACTAAAGTTCGTCTTCGCCAAGGAACTGGCGATAAACTTGCCGCAGGTGTACTTGAGTACTCTACAGATGGATCTGCATGGCAAGAGTTAGATCGCCTATCAGGAGAACAAACTAAGGAAGTGACTAGAGCTATCAATGCTCGATACATCCGAGTACGCAATACTAAGGCAAGTGACCTTTGGTGGCGTATTCAGGACTTCTCTGTTGAGACACGCTCTGGGAATAGCGACTTAACAGACACCAACGTGGATGCTTTGAAAGAAACGCCAGTATTTGATAGCCTTGGTCGTTATGAACTTCAAATTCCAGCTGGCACTACACTTCCTGCAAATAGCTATCTAGGCATGAAACTTGACCGTATCCATCAAGTCAAAAGCATCCAGCTCCAAGGTCAAACAAATCCAGCACTCAGTCTAGAGTATTCTGCAAATGCTCAAGAATGGACACCAGCTAGCCAGTTGACAGACAGAACTGTCGCAACCCACTTGGTACGTTATGTTCGTCTGGTTAATAAAACAGATCAGGAACAAGCTGTGACAGCCACTTCTCTCCTTGTAACGACTAAAGAAGTGCAACCAACCAAACTAGAATCTACAACTATGGGTATTCATCCAACATACGGAAGCAATGATGTTCGTAAGATTAATAACCTCGATCAATTGTTTGATGGTGTGTACAACAACTTCGTTGAGTTTTCAGACTATGCCCATAAAGATGGCCATGTAACCTTGAAACTTGGTAGCGAACGCACTATCAAGAAGATCAGAGCCTACATCCAAGACGGAACTCAAAACTATCTTCGTGATGGTAAAATCCAAGTCAGCCAAGACGGTAAAACTTGGACGGATGTTGTGACAGTGGGAGATGGTGTAGTCAATAGTACACACGATGATTCATTGACAGATGGTTGGACACATGATTCTAAGATGCCAGGAAATCGTTACATCGAGGGTGAATTGACGACACCAGTCAAAGCCAACTATCTTCGTGTCCTCTATACAGCTGACTATGATGCTCGTTTTGTAGGATTTACAGAATTGGTGATTAATGATGGCGAATTTGTCAAACCAATCAATGATCCAACTGTAGAAGGAAACGGTGGCGAAAGCCGAGGCAACTTCTATACTAATCTCGTAGACGGAAAAGTCTTGACTAGCTACAAGGCGGAACAAGATAAGGGTGAATTGGTTTACCACTTGTCTGAACCAACCAATGCCAACCATCTTCGTCTCGTTTCAAGCCTTCCTGAAGGAGCGAAAGCACGAGTTCAAGCGAGAACACTTAAGGATGGACAAGAAAGTTGGACAGATCTTGGTGCCATTACATCTAGTTTCCAAACCTTTGCTATCCGAAATGGTGGTTCTCTTCTAGATGTTAAACTGGTCTGGGAAGGTGGCAAGGCTGAGTTTTATGAATTGGCGAGCTTCTATCAAGAATTGACAGAAGAACCTGTTCAATCAAGCAAGGGTGAAGAACCAGCACCAGTGCTTGAGGTACCTGAATTTACAGGTGGTGTAAA
>AQTU01000028.1:0-24875 GCA_000385835.1 Streptococcus mitis 13/39
ACGACAATAGTGACGTATTTAAAAAGCTGATTCATAGACTATCTGATATGTCTGTCCAAGATCTTGAAAAAATAGACCGACTGCTAGATATCATTTTCACTCCAGATCAAGGATCAGAACAACTAAAAACAGAAGCAACTTTCAGAGAAGAAACTTTGGACGACACATTAAAGGAAGCTAAGAATCAACTTCATAAGGAACAATTGGAGAAGAATTTAGAGAGGTTTAGGAAAAATAGCCAATAATGCACCAAAATTGGTGCGTTATACTTTTTTATGCTATAATTGAATTATAAAAATAAAGGAGTTTGCCATGATTGGAAAGAACATAAAATCCTTACGTAAAACACATGACTTAACACAACCCGAATTTGCACGGATTGTAGGTATTTCACGAAATAGTCTGAGTCGTTATGAAAATGGAACGAGTTCAGTCTCTACGGAATTAATTGACATCATTTGTCAGAAGTTTAATGTATCTTATGTCGATATTGTAGGAGAAGATAAAATGCTTAATCCTGTTGAAGATTATGAATTGACTTTAAAAATTGAAATTGTGAAAGAAAGAGGTTCTAATCTATTATCTCGACTCTATCGCTATCAAGATAGTCAGGGAATTAGCATTGATGATGAATCTAATCCTTGGATTTTAATGAGTGATGATCTATCTGACTTGATTCATACAAATATCTATTTAGTAGAAACTTTTGATGAAATAGAGAGATATAGCGGTTATTTGGATGGAATTGAACGTATGTTAGAGATATCTGAAAAACGGATGGTAGCCTAATGGAAATCCAAGATTATACCGATAGTGAATTCAAACATGCTCTAGCACGGAATCTTCGCTCACTGACAAGAGGAAAAAAGTCCAGTAAGCAACCTATAGCGATTTTGCTTGGAGGGCAAAGTGGTGCTGGTAAGACTACAATTCATCGTATTAAACAGAAAGAATTTCAAGGAAATATTGTTATCATAGATGGCGATAGTTTTCGTTCTCAGCATCCACACTATTTAGAACTTCAGCAAGAATATGGCAAAGATAGCGTAGAATACACCAAAGATTTTGCGGGGAAAATGGTAGAGTCTTTAGTAACAGAATTGAGTCATTTGGGATACAATCTTTTGATTGAGGGAACTTTACGAACAATTGATGTTCCAAAGAGAACAGCACAACTATTGAAAAATGAGGGATATGAAGTACAATTAGCTTTAATCGCTACAAAGCCCGAATTGTCCTATCTGAGCACCCTTATCCGATATGAAGAACTATACGCTGTCAATCCAAATCAAGCACGCGCAACTCCAAAAGGACATCATGATTTCATTGTAAATCATCTAGTTGATAATACACGACAATTGGAAGAACTAGCTATCTTTGAAAGAATTCAAATTTATCAACGAGATAGAAGTTGTGTATATGATTCAGGAGAAAATACAACTTCAGCAGCAACCGTTCTTCATGATTTACTATTTGGAAAATGGAACACGGTTGAAAAAGAGATGTTGAAGATAGGGCAGGAACGGTTGAGAGAGTTAAGTATGAGAACCCCAAAATAGAAGAGAATTTTTATATATTTAAAAAGCTTATCAATAAAGAATTATAGAAAATATGGTGAAGAAGCTCAGACTATTCACTTCGCTCATAGTAAATGGACAGAAAGGTCAGTCGATGAAGATGAAGGGAATAAGTTAAATATAACGGAAGAGTATAGATCAAAAAGTTCGTCACTAATTGTAGGTAAAAATAATTCAGGTAAAAGTACAATTATTAAATTATTAAATACACTACAAAATAGTAAGTCCAGTAGCCGCGGCATTTCCAACTACAGATTTTTTACATCAGATAGCTTTTATTTTAAAAAATCGTCCAGAGGTATTGGGCGCAATCGTAAAAGCTTTTTTGGATAAAAAGCCAAACTATATTTATCATCCGCGGATTGGCGCTGATATTGAAGTGACTTTTTTACCGAAAGAAGTGTATATTTGTCGGAATGAGACAGATATTATGCTAGCTAAAAGTGAATTTGTCCATTTTTTAGATGGGGTTGATAAGGTTTATAGTGACATTCTTCCCTTGGGCACATTGGTTGAGATTGATAAGGAGCAGCTATCTCAAGAGTTAGTAGTGTCACTTTTAGGCGATGAGCCACTTTATGTCATGATTATGGGGCGAAAAGTCGTTTTCGACGGAGCTTATGTGGATTATTTAGCACAGTTCTGGCCACTTGGTCTTCAAGCAGAGCTTCCACCGATGGCGATTCATAAGACCATGATCAAACGAATTATCGCTCAGGGTTATGCGGAATCAGAAAAAGAAAGTTCCTATGTGGGTCAATTACGGGAAATATTGATGAAAACAGCTATTCCTTCCCACTTTTATCTACGATTACAGGAGGAGTTAGACGATGAAAATCAAGCGTAATGAGTTGGAAAGTTTAAAGAATTTTCTCTATAAACAGACCCAAGCTTTCGAGGCTGATTTGGCTGAGGCACAGTCGACTGCGCAGAGTCTTGCATCGAGTCAAGCGCTGCGTGGTGATGTCAAGACTGCGATTAACCATGAGTTGAACTATTACAACCTTCCCCTCCTTCAGGGTTATGTGGACTATTCTAATCTGCTTTATACTGAGTTTGACAATCTGATTTCTGACTTTGAATCAACAGTCGGTGAGAAAAGCGCAACAGCTGTCATCAACAGTGAGGCCTTAACTAGCTTGAAGCAGAGTGTGGATGGTCTCCATTCCTCCATTGTCTGGGATATGGATGCGACGAATAAATATTATACGGAAATTTCTGACTTGATCTCACTGAAAGCTCCCAGCAAGGATAAGCTAGCTCGGGCTATTGAGGCGTCGAAACAGTCGCTTTCCGAGACGGAGAAGCGCCTGGCTGCCTTCAATGGCAAGCAGGCCACAAGTGAGTTAGATGCGATTTTAAACAATCAAAATAAGGGCTTAACGAAGGTGAGTGGGACGGTTACCATGGCCAGCCCTTATCGTAATCCTGAAGCGCTAGCTATCTATCGTAATCCTCATTTCAAGAAGGCGGCAAACCGCTATCACCAGAAAGTGGATAGCCTAGCAAGGGCTTACTTCCAGAAGAATCATCCAGGCGTTGCATTTGACAAGGACAAGGCAGGGATTGAGGAATTGCAGGCTCTTGCGAGGGAGGTGACTAAGAAGGCGGAGTTTGGAGATTCATCTTCAGTTAAGACGTTAGGAGGCTATGGTAATGACTTAGCGGAAACTTCAGTCTATACAAGTCTTGAAGAAGGTATCAAGCACCTTGTTGAGAAAATGAAAGTATCAGTACCGGATGTAGCTAATTATTGGAGCGTGGGAATGACTGGTAATTCATATTATCAAAATATGAATTTCTCCTTTAATGCTAAACAATTTGCGAAAGACTCCTCGACGAATGCTCTAAAAGGTCTTTTTAAGAATATTACTGTGTCAGAAGTTGGTATTCCGATTCCAGGTACGAATGTTTCCATGGGGATATCAGGTATTAGCTCGGTCTTTATGGGATTAGACTTTGTCAAAAATCTTCAAGAAGAAAATGCCGGACGTGCCTTTACCCACACTGCAGCAACGACGGCAATGACAGCATTAGGAGTGGCTAGTTTACAAGCTGGGGCGATTGCAGCGGCTACAGCAATTGGTACAGAGTCTGCCATGGCTTTTGCTGCATCTATAGCGCTCGGAACAACTCCTATAGGATGGGCTATTGCAGGAACTGTAGCAGTAGGATTTGTAGCTAGTATAGCATATAAGCATAACTTTTTGGGGATTAAAACCATAGCAAACGAGATGGGTGACAATCTTAATAAAAGTATATTAGATGTTGGCAAAGCCTTTGATTCCGGTATTAAATCAATTCAGAAAGTGTTTGGGTGGTAAATGTGAAAATTAATTTTAGAGGATTAGATGTTGCTTATTTTGATGTGTTAGAGATGGGAGAGAAAAAGTACGTTCTTGATTCCAACTCCACAACACCAAAGAGTTATTATTGGGGACTTTCCCCTGAAACTCTTGAAGTTGATTTGATAGAACTTGATAGTCAGAATAAAAATTTTGATAAAAAAATTAAGATGGGTCCTTCAGGAATGCGTATGGTAGGTATTGGTTTTAGCCTTCTTTTGTATAGAGTAGTAACATCAATTTCTAGATATTATGATATTAGTCATAATCTATATTTAAAAGTATCTTTATTTCCTATATCTATTTTGGTAGCTTATATTGTCTATCAAAGTATTTTAATGAAATCGAGGAAGGAGATTTCAAGTCGTTTATCGAAGGAAAAGAAGAGGTTTAAAATAGTCTTTCAGAATAATAAGAAAAAAAGACAATTCCATGCCTATCTATTTCTCATTTTACATACAATTGCTTTCTCTATTTATATGGGAGAAGATGATGGAACAGAAGCTGCAATTCTAGTCTTGAATGGTTTGTTGGCCTATCTATTTATTTGGATTGAATCCGGCGTTATTCCATTGACTTATGCTTATCAAAAGAAATACCTAGAATTTAAAGAACTGAAAAAGCTATAATGTAACTTATAACAAAATTCAGAAAGTATTTAGGTGGTAAATGTGGAATTAAAATTTAAATATTCAAATATAGCAGTTTTTAGAATCGTTGAGTTTAAGAATAAAAGTTATATCTTAGATCCTACTACTATAAAAGGCAAATCCTATTTCTTCGGTTCGCTTCCGAAAGAGGTTACTGCTGAAATGGTTGAGTTATCTCCATCTAATGATAGTTTTAGAATAAAATCGAAGACACCAATAGGTGCACCTACTGCTCTAGCTATCATGGTTCAGCCATTAGTAGGTATCTCGTATAAACTCATAGAAAATGCATTCATTGATTGGGGTATAAGTCAACAGTTTTTTTTGAAATTAGGTGTGTTTGCATTCTCCTTATTCTTGTCATATCTTATGGCTGTCTTTTATGAAAAAAGTGCGGTAGGAAAGTTTGAATCAAGAATTCCCCAAAATAGTAAACGCTGTCGACTTGTTTTTGAACCCAAAGGTAAACGAATGATTGATTGGTATGTAATTTTAGCAATTAATATTGTTTGTTTAATGTTTTTTATGGGAACTAATGATGGCTCAGAAGGAGTCTTGTTGATTATTAATGGTATAATTTCTTGGTTTTACTTTGTAATGATGAGAATGCCACAAGTTCCCTCATATTATAAGACACTAACATTAACTGAAATTGAGGAGCTATAAATATAGAACGTTGAGAAGTTAGAAACGACATTGACTAAGGTATTA
Source organism: Streptococcus mitis 13/39 (assembly GCA_000385835.1). Taxonomy (GTDB): domain Bacteria; phylum Bacillota; class Bacilli; order Lactobacillales; family Streptococcaceae; genus Streptococcus; species Streptococcus mitis_AI. The sequence goes on from AQTU01000028.1 coordinate 5,284, forward strand.
AATCAATTCAGAAAGTGTTTGGGTGGTAATTTTGGAAATTAATTATAGAGAAACGAAGTATTTTTGTCATCAACTTGTAGAACTAAATGGGAAAAAATATATATTAGATGCAAGTTCAATGACTCCCAAGTTCTACTATTGGGGTGTTCCAACGGACGAATTAACGGTTGAGATGACAGAACTTAACAGAGAGGATATCAATTTTAGTACCCCGATTAATAAGTTTAAAGCTTCATATGTGGCAATCATGGTCCAACCTCTTATAGTCATTGTTTATTCTTTATTGAAAACTTTTTTTAAAGAGTACAATATTAGCCAACAGATAATTTTAAAATTAGTAGTATTTTGCGCATCTATACTATTCTCCTACTTGATTTTTTATTTTACAAGAGAGAAAGATCGTAAAAATGTTAAAGCTTTACTGCCTTCTTCTAGCAGAAGATATGAGATGATTTTTAAACCAGTATCTGCAAGAAAGCAAGTTTTTGATGCCTATATTTTTAGTGTCCCTATAATAGCTTGTTTGGCACTTTATTTGTCAATTAATGATGGAGGAGAAGGACTTGTTCTCGTTATCAATAGCATTATCTCATTTTTCCTTCTATCATTTTTATTTGGAAAGATTCCCATTCTTTCCGCTTATAAGATTAGAAACGTCACATTTGAAGGAATTAGAGAAATTAAATAAAGCCTTTGATTCAAGTATTAAATTCACTCAGAAAGTGCTTGGGTGGTAAATGATTAATTTAAAGTTTAAGAATGCTAATACGATGGCGTATAGTATTGTAGAAATAGAAAATAAAAAGTATATTATGGATTTAGGTTCAATGAAAGGGAAAAGCTATTTTCTCGGATTGATGCCTAACTTAATCACTCTTGATATGATTGAGTTAACTCCCTCTGATGATAGTTTTGAAATTAAGTCTAAAACAAAGATAGGAACAACTACTATATCTATTATGGTACAACCATTTGTAGCTCTACTATATAGAGCTATGGAATCAGCTTTTATTAGTACGGGATTGAGTCAACAGATATTTATGAAGAGTATACTATTTGTCTTGTCTATGATTCTTGCATACTTAGGAGCTGTTTATTATGAAAAAAATTCTCGACGTAACGCATTATCAAGAATACCAAAGAATAGCAAACGTTATAGAGTCAAGTTTAAACCAAATGGTAAAAGAAATCCAGTATTATTGTTTGGCTTTTTATTGAATATTATTTGTTTGGGATTTTTTATGGGTATTAGTGATGGTTCCGAAGGAGCAGTTTTAGTTATAAATGGATTGATATCAACATTTTTCTTTTTTATAGCTAGAATGCCGACAATTATTTCTTCATGTAGGAACAAGGAATTAATACCAGTTGAAATAGAGGGACTTTAAGTTCTCAGTTCTGGTTGAAACGACACTTTTTAATCTTATAATTTTTAGCGGTACTTTCTTCTGAGGACGATATGTATATTTTGGTATGCGCACAAAATCTAGAAGGTTAGTGAGAAAATAAAGTTGAGCTTAAAGGAAATTAAATGATTCAGGTAATAAATCAATTCAGAAAGTGTTTTGGGGGGAAATGTGGAATTAAAATTTAAAGAAACAAATAAAACTTTTCATAAAATTGTAGAATTTAAAGGTGAAAAATATCTTTTGGATATGACTAGCATTAGTCCTAAAACTTATTTCTGGGGTTCTCTTCCTAGTGAAATCACAGCTAAATGCTTAAAGTTAGATAAAAGAGATACGAGTTTTGAGAGTTTAGCTCCAACTATGAGTAAATCTCTTGGTATTGGAATAGGTGTAGCAATAGGTGGAACTTGTTATGGGATTGTTACGAATGCTTTTAAGAGTTATGACATTAGCCATAATATTTCTTTTAAATTAGGATTATTTGTCCTCTTTATCGCACTGGCTTATCTTACTTTCAGGTTTATTGCTTTTGTGGTTCGTCATAATCTTCAACAAAAGCTTTCAAGTAAAGAAACGAAGTATCAAATAGTTTTCAAATTAGCAAGACCACAACGTCAGTTAAAACTGTATAAACTTCTGCCTATTCTTTTTGTTGCGGTTATAGGATGTTTGGGGTTTTATATATTTACTGATAATGGGACAGAAGCCTCTATCCTTATCATTAACAGTATTTTATTTTTGGGTTTCTTTACGGTGATTTTAGGTATGTTACCACTCCGAGAAAGTTACGAAAAGCAAGAGATTATTTTTGATAGAATAGAGAAGTTATAATTTATAATAACTTTTTGAGGATTAAAACTATAGAAAACGAGATGGGCGACAATCCTTGAAATAAGTGTTAAGAAAATAGGAAGCAATATTGATTCAGGTATTAAATCAATTCAGAAAGTATTTGGGTGGTAAATGAGTTATGAAAATTTTTCAAACATCAGGAAGTTATCATATTGTAGAATACAATAATAAAAGATATGTATTAGATAATACCACAATTGAACCTAAAAAATATTACTGGGGACAGCCTATAGATGAACTTTCGGTAAAAATGTATGAACTTTCTAAAACGGATACACGTTTTAATATCAAAGAATCTTCTTTAGGAAGATCAACGATAGTAGTGGTCATTCAACCTTTTGTTCATTTCCTCTATGGTTTCCTAGACTCTTTTTTTGAGAATGTTAGTATGCAGGAAAGAATATTTTTAAAGTTTGCTATGTTTGCGCTCTCTGTAATTATAGGTTATTTCATATATAGAGTACTTTTTAGAGCCAAGAAGTATGACATTCAAGATAAACTTGGGAATGTTCCAAGTGTGGAAGTAATATTTAGTACAGATGGTAAAAAACAATATGGTTTATCGATAGTATTTTTGATTTTACTATTAGCATCTTTTTTGTGGTATTTTTTGAGTAATATCAGCAGAATCTTAATACTTAGTGGACTATTTTCACTAGCTATTTTCGTTTTTTCATGGCAAATCTTACCTATCGGTATTTCTTATCAGCAAGGACATCTTTTTGTAGAAGAAGTAATAGAGCAAGATTAAACAAAAAATCTGTGACTGTGTCAGAAGTTGCTATTTCATACTTTTTATATATCTATTATTTAAAAAATATGCGTAAAAAAGTTAAGATATTACAAGGAGACAGAGATAGAAGAATGTTTAGAAAAATTATTTATATTGGTGAATTTAATAATCAAGCCATATACTTTGATACAGAAAAGCAGATACCGTTAGCGGCATCTAAAAGCTCACTGTTGAATACACAAAAATCCAAATATAGTTGGAAATATAGTGTTTGTATCATTTTGATTCTTATCTCGATTCGTATAATGTGCAGAATTTTCCCGGTCTTGGATCCTTTTTATGAAAAGTATAGTGTAGCAACTATAGTTTATTTGATAATAGTTTGGGTGGGAGCTGGAGTTGGTTTTCCAATCATAATGGAGAAAATTTTATATAAAAACATAAAGTTCGTTACTCCGACCACAAAGCAGGCTTTTAGAGGAGCCGTGTATGGGAATAACATTTGGAATAATTTTAGCAACAAGAAAATAACTAAAAGTAAGAAATTATGGGCTTGGCTAGTGACTCTTTGCATTGTATTTTTTTCTATAGCGAGTTTAATTGTTGTGGCTTTAGTATTTAACATGATTGGCAAAACTATAGGAAGTGAAATTATTGCCATAAGTCTTTTGGGGTTGTTACCGGGGATGAGTGTTTTTCTACTTTGGCAAAATAATATCATTCGTTGGTTGCGTATTGTTGAAAACTATCAAAAAAGAAAGATAAAATGGAATTAAGGGAAGTGTATTTAGGTGAGATGATGAAAGATAATTATGAAATTATTCCTGTAGGGATCTATCAAAAGCAATCTGTTTTTTATGATAAAAGCAGTCAAAAATTACTAATCAGGATAGATAAAAAAGAAAGCAGCTATAGTCAATCTTTCTTAGTGATGATTATACTGTTTATGTTGCCAATAGTTAGATGGTTAAATCAATATCTATTTATAAATATTTTATTATTTAATACTTTAATACTGATATTTGGGACAATTGCAGTTTTTTCTGTTTCGCGAATCTACTTTAAAAAGTTGTATAGAGAGATAGAATTATCTGATTTTTACCTGTCGAGAGAATCATATGGTATATTTCTTCATCAAGAAAAAAGGAATTCTAAGATTGCAATGATAACTATCATATCTTTATTTCTAATAGTTACAATTTCTGCTATTCTATATTTACTGACATCAATCTTTTTATTCTTATTTGTTTTCGTCGGTTTACTTTTTCCTTTTTGTTTATTCTTAAATACAAAAACGAAAGAACGATATATTATTTTAAATCAATTGATAAAGGAGTTAGAGAATGAGTAATTACTTGACTCTTGAAAATGTTGCTAAATGTGTTGGAAGAGGACTTGTTGGTCTAGGAATGTGGTCAGAAGGAAGTGACCATTATAAAGAATACAATAATGTTGGTAGAGCAGTTAGTTATGGCTTAACGGCTGGAACAGCTGGCTGGGTAGCCGGGTTTGCTGTGGGTTCAGCTTTGGCTGGAGATCCAGTTGGTGTTGGTCTTGTTGGAGCTGTAGCAGTGGGGGCAGCTGTTTCTGTAGGTGTAAAAGTTCTGTATAAAAATTTGAAACCTTTAAGAACTGTAGTTGATGGTGCAGGAGATTTTTTAAACGGAATAGGAAAAGGAATATCTAATATCGGAAAATCCTTTAGCAATCCACTTAAAGCAATTAAAGGAGTTTTTGGATAATGGAGAAAAAAGCTAACTATGTAGCCCGTGTATTGGGGCGGCTGGATAACCGTTATTATCTAATAGAAGTCCATAACCGTCTTTATGTAATAGATTATTTTAATCCTAGAGACGTTCGGAATTATTTGTGGGGATTTTTTCCAAAACATTTTTCAAGTTATAATGTTTATGATGTTACAGATATATCAGATAGATATAAAATTAAGTCTAATCCAAAATGGTTATCTGTTTTTAAAAGTATCAATGCTAGTAGTTTTATCAGTTTAGTGGTAGCATTGTGGTTATTGTTCTTTCCACCTACTTTTGCTCATAATGATAAAATCCCTCAGTTATGGCTTCCGATTTTAGTTGTATTTGTTGTAGGTCTGCTACTGATTATTACTTTCTTAAATTTAGACTTGGATAGAAGCATTGACCTTGGAAAATTAGACCGTAAAATAATAAGCCCTACTACAGTAATTAAATCTGAGAAAACATATTTACCTGAAAAATTAGCAAAATTTATTTCCTTTGTTTTAGGATTATCTGCTTGCTTTTTACTCGGAATACTCACATCAAATTATTTTACATTATTCTTCTTCACTTTTGTTGTGGGATATGCTTTTATATTGTATCCTTACTTTATAGAAACAACTCTAAACAAATATAAGTTTCAAATTAAAAATATACAGGAGCACAGGAGGCATAAAATGTTATTACCATTAGGGAGTATTGTTTACCTAGCAGATGGTAACCAGAAAATTGTGATTATTGGTCGTGGAATGATTGTTAATCAGGAGGGGGCAGATGTTGTTTTTGACTATACAGGCTCTGTTTTTCCAGACGGTCTCAATCCAGAAAAGATTTATTATTTTAACGAAGAAGATATTGACGAAGTCATATTTGAAGGTTACCGTAATGATGAGGAAGAACGCTATGCAAAACTTTATCTACAGTGGTTGGAGGAAAACAAGGAGAAAGTGGTAAAAGGAAAAACGAAATAGTATCATTTTTATACTATTATTTTTACCAGAGTAGCTTCACAGAATCGGTTGTTGGAGTGGGTGAGTACAACTACTTCACTAACCGAGATGGTTATTGCATCAAACTTATCAGTGAATATAAGCGAGTCTTTTGGCTTACTTTAATTTTTCATTTATTATCACAAGCGAAAGATGTTAACTTGAAAGAGTATCGTCGTCTTGAGAGAATGGATGAATGTACTTAAGAATAATAAAAAAGTTAGCGTAAATGTCAAAATTAAGTATGATAGCAACTCATTAAGGCCATCAAAATTTCAAGTTCGATATAACATTGATATAAAAACAAGAATAGAGATTATTAGAAATATCAATAAGAGGTAGTTAGTATGAATAGAGTATTCGAAGATCAATTGATGGATATTCAATCTGATATGATTTCTTTATCACTCGAGTATGTAGAAAATAAAGCAGAGACAGTTTATATATATGTGGTTTTAGAGGATGGTTTAGTTTCTTTTGATGTTTTTTATAAAATTGGTGGATTCATTTCTGAGAAAAGTGATGTAAATGAGTATTTGTCAGAAAAAATTAATGATTCAGATGATATCCAATTCTCGCTATTAGAATATGGAATAGAGGATGCAGAAAAGATAGAAGTACTCTTTGAAGAGAACTCTAAAGAGGTACCTACTGAAATAAGATTGGTATATGATGTGAAAAATAACAGTCTTAAAAGCAATTACAGATACGATGCAATGTATGAAAAAAATGAAGATTTATCAGTATCAGATGTTTTTGATGCTTGGATACAGGAAGAAAAATCGAAATTAATCACATAAAAGCTAGTGTTTATGAGCCGTATGTAAACACAAAGGAAGGCTAATGGGATTTTATGTAGATATTGCGGAGCTTCAGATTGAAAAAACTTCTAAGTAACACATGGCACCATCATGAAGACTTAAAGACATTACAAGAAGTGAATAAGAGCATTCACGCAGAGTTTACCCATCGCGGAGGAGTTTCCCTAAAGAAAGGAAAATAAGATGATTTTAGAAGGTTTTAAAAAAATAAATGAGGAGCAAATTACTCGAGTTGAAAATACTTTAAATATCTCATTTCCTTTAGATTATAAGGATTTTATTCTATCGAATAATGGGATGTGCGCAGAAGGTGAGCTTGGTATAGCACTTCCTTTGAATCAAGAAGTAATAGCCCTAGATATTCTATATGGAATTGATACAGAAACCGAGAATTGTGACATCCTTGAATTAACTCAAGAATACAAAGAAGATTTACCTGAAAACACTCTTATTATTGGAGATGATGTACTGATGGGGTTCTTTATTTTAGTTTGTAAAGGAGAAGATAAAGGGGTGTATTATTATGATCATGCTTATAACTTAGAGGGTTCGGATGATGATGGAAATACTTATTTTATAGCTAACTCTTTTGAGGAGTTTATAAATCAATTGACTGTGATTGAATAATTGAAGTAATTTTTACAATCATATTATTCTAAGTTATATTAAATTATATATATGAAATCAACAATGTCCATAACCCCGTGACTGTTGGTTTATGAAAAAACGTTGCAAGCGGTTGATAGGGCTATACACAGGTAATTTACTCATCGAGGTGGTATATCAATTATGAAAGGAAATAAATAAAAATGACAATGAAGCTTGATAGGTTTGGATTCGCCAATGAAGAAGCAATTTCAATATTAGAAAATAAATATAAAGTAGTTTTACCAGAAGATTATAAAAGATTTTTATTACAAGAAAATGGTGGTAGAAATACAGCTTATAAATATAAAAATTTAGTAAGAATTTCTCAAATTAGTGAAGAAATTAATATTGATGTAATGTTCGGTGTTGAAACGAATATGAAAAATGCAGATATCGAACAGTGGACTAGTGAGTATCGGGATGATTTATTCCCAAATTCAATCATTATTGGGGACACTATTCAACATGGCTTCATAGTGTTCTGGCTGAGCAATGATAATAATGCTGGAATTTATTATTATGATGATACCTATGAATTTGCATCGTCTACTGATGATATGAATACTTATTTTTTGGCAAATTCATTTAGTGAGTTTTTAAATATGGTAGAAAATTAGTAAATAATTATCTGCGTGATAGCTTTTTGTAGTATACTTTTAGGTTAGAAAATGCCAGAGTGGATGAAGCGGGACTTGCAAGGAACGGTAGCTAACCTGTCTAGCCATGCGGAGTTAGGAGTAGGAACTTACACTGCTCTGACAGATCCAGGAGCGACTCAGCGTGGCCAGGATCCTAATGCTAGCTATGCGGCAGCTTTTCGTGCTTAGCAGATCGGAAAATCCCTCTGGGATAATGTTACCCATATGGATGCCTATGATGAAGGTTGACAATATCTTAGTGAAGAGCAATAATGCCATCGGGAAATTTGGCGAGAAATTATTAGACAGCCGAATCCCAGTCAGTATCCGTCAAGAAGTATTTGCCTTTGCGGGAGGTATAGGCTCAATGCATGCATTTAGCGTTGAGAGTAAGACTCTACGTGAGGTGATGCACTTCTCAAGTAAACATGCGGATGATGTTGTGAGAGGTGTAGCTGGTTTTGGTAGGGCGGAGCGAGTCACACAAGCTGTTAATAATATGTCGGAGTTTTTTGAAACAGAATTTGGATGAAAGATTGTGGGAAGTCTTAGAAAGACTAAGAAGAAGTAAGACGGGCAGAGTGTTTATGAAGTGATGAAGAAGGTTGATAGAAATTTGCGCAAAGGAGATTACCTGTATTTGGATGGTTTACATATGGACCATTTTGAAGTTTTTGATAAACGTGGTAATTTTAAATCTGTACTTAATCTTGATGGTACTTTAAACACAGATAAGTTATTAAAAGCTAAAGGAAGGAAATTACATTGAAGGAAGAAATCTATAAACTTTATGAGGTGTGTAAACGATTCAATTTGAGGCTAGGATACTCGTTAGAAGAAAATAAGAAATTAAAAGATTTTAAAGAATTGATAGATGATAATCTATCTGATGACTTTCAAGAGCTTATGTCAGGTATTTCAGCATTCAAGGAAGAAATAATTGATCAAAGTATAGCTGATGAGCAATACAGTCAATTCTATTACGAGTTATTGTCTTCGATGGCTAACTTTTCTTCTTACTTTGCAGATTTGCATGAAATAATTTTTGATCTAAACAAAAGACGCAGTTTTAAAATGGGAGAAATTACCAAAGAGGAGTTAGTCAGTTCAGATGAAATATTTTTAGATGATGAGGACGATGAATCTGGAAATTAAAGAATAGATATTTATTGTGGTGGAACGCAGATTAAACTTGGAACATCTGTTAGCTGGTACGAAAAAATGGGACTATTAAAGGAGATAAAATAAATGGATAAATTGATGTATGAAAAAAATAATTCAACAGAAAATTGAAGAGTTGAATTATACTACGCTAAGAGTCTCCGTATTTAATGGCAGGAATAAAGGGAGAGAAGATTGGCAAACGCGAATAGAATATGATGAGGGGGAAAAAGTATACTTAGTTTATTCTTTAGGAGATAGGGCAAGTATTATAGGAAAGATTAGAACATTTGAAAATTTTGAAGAAGCAGAGCACTGCTTATTTGAGATATTGGATTTAACTGTAAAATATAACAGGTTGCAAGTGATGACTAACGAGGAACCAGAATATCCTTCTCCTTTGTGGGACAAACCATAATGATAAAATTAGAAAAGCAACGCAGTGAAATTTGATTTGAATTTTATCGAGCTCTTCCATCAACAAGTCTCGATTGCCTTTATGCGTACTGAGGATATCAAGATTATCATAAATATAAGGTAATACATGATTTGACAAAAAGTAATATGGAGTGAAGTAAATGATATTTGAAGATTTATTAATGGAAATTCAATCTGATTTGGTGTCTTTAGGATTAGAATATTCGAATAGTCAAATTGATGAAATTTATTTGTATGGTTATATGGAAGAAGGTAGTTATTTTTTCAATTTATTTTTTAAGAAAAATGGGGAGATAATTAAACTTAATCAGATTAATGATTTTTTGAATGAAAATGAAAAAATAGATGATTCACGTGATAGACAGATACAACTTCTAGAATTAGGAATTGATGATTTAGAAAAAATCGAGATTTTGTTTGAGAATAATAAAAAAGAAGTACCTACCGAAATCAAAATTATTTATAATAAGAGCAGCAATAGTCTCAAATCCAAATATAGTTATTCACCTATTTCAGATGATACTTCAGAATTAGAATTATTCAATAACTGGTATGATACGGTGAAAGTAGAAAATAATATTTGAAGATAAGCTAATGAATTTACAAGTAGTCAAGCGCTTTAAACTTAGTTTCTACTCCATTATCATATAGTTATGAGAATCAGGAAGCTCAGATTCATTATAATCAACTAGATCAACTATTTTCCATCACTGATTTACAGGGTTTTATGGGGATTGTGGACAGTGTCTACAGTCCTATTTATCCTTTAGGTTCTATTGTTGAGCTAGATTTGGAGCTATTACCAGAGGAAATCCAGAAAAGCTTAGCGGAGGGGGCAGGACCACTCGTTAAGACTGGCCATTAGAATGGATTTCGGATTTTAGAATAGTTCCTAATTGATGGATTATCAATAATTGAGGGAGAAAAGAGATATGACAAGTAGTTTAAAGCGAATTTCTGAAAAAATTGTTTTTATTATTGAAGAAGAGTACCCAAAACAAAAAAGTTTTACAGGCTCAATTCAAAGTATTTATCAATTAGCAAATGAAATTATAGAAAATGGAGAAGTAACAAAAAACATAAATCTAAAAAGTTTAGTTAGAATGTTTGCAGATGAGACCACGCATTATCAAAGTGAGCTCATTTACTTACTTCAAGATTTAGATAAGGAATTGAAAAAGAATAAACATAAAAGATAGTTTACAACATTTTTTATCGAAACGAAAAGAAGAGAATAGGTCGAAACTTCTTTCAGATATGGAGAAATTGACGCTGTTTGTCCCAATAAGATGTAGATAATCAAACGTTCCTCATTCTCCATATTCAGGATAGAAAGGATTTAATAAAATGGAAACAGACAATACGGTATCTATTTGGATAGGTAATTTCAAAAATTTAACTGAGTTAGAAAATTATATTGATCTAACTTATGATGATGAGGGAGAAATCGTTATTTCTGATTTTTTCAACGATTTTAAGATAGACATTAATGATATAGATGAAGATTTAATTGAAAAAGCAGTTTTGTCAAATGAAACAAACGATATATCTATTATTTTGCGAACTGCTTCCTATGAGGAACAGTTGTTGTGTGAATTGAACGCATTAGAGAGTCTGACTATAAATAAAGGCAATGCAGTTGTACTAATCTATAACTATGCTTATGATGGCTCTGTAAAATTCTCAGATTATTTAAATTTCATTACAAGTGTAGATTATAAATAAAATAATAACTTAGGAGTTTTATCGCCGTCATCGCCCCATCTAAGCCTGGTTGAAGGACCGCTCGAATGAGATTGGTTCCTGGTGGGGAGATGTTGTTGAAGGCACACGGAATCTGCCTAATAATTTTAGATTAGAAACACCTTCAGCAAATAGAAGTCATAAGTATGAGTAAGGAGATGGGTAATATGGAATCAAAAGCAATATTTGAAGCTGCACAGGTAGGCGATTTTAAATTACTGAAAGATTTATATAGCGGTAGTATAAATCAGGTAAATAAGGAACAATTGAATCTTTTATCGGTTGTCCTCACTAATAGTGATAAAATTGATGACCGAATTAAGATAATTAACTTCTTGCTTGATAGAGGTATAGACATAAACTATCAGGATAGAGATGGTAGGACAGCACTACATAATTTTTTTCAATTTAAAGCAAATTGGAGACCGAATGTAGAGTACGCAGTAAATGTAATAGATAAGTTAATTGAAGCGGGTATAAATATTAATGCAATTGATAAATATGGATCAGTAGCATTAATTTATTCTTTAACTGTTTTAAAATTAACAACGCATGATGCATATCCTATTTATGAATTATTGCTAAAACATAATGCAGATTATACTCTAAAAAATGATGCGGGTAAATCTGCGTTAGACTACGCTAAAGAGTTATCTTGGAGAAATGATTTTTTAAATATTTTGGAGAAGTATGAAAATGAAAGTAAGTGATAATTATGGAGGATTTGTTCTATCAAGGAATGTAAAAAATGGATTACCTATTGCGTATACTTACAGAGAAAAATCTCGACTGTTACAATTAAATGGATGGACCATTTATTCTAGTTCCGATGATGAGGAATACGTAAATAATCCCCAAAATTTTGAAATTGTATCAGCAAAAACCATGTTTTCTATTGCACCCGTGATGGAAGAAATTTTTGAAGCGAAGTATGGGACGAATTTAGCGTGGCTATACGAGGAGGGGGTTCATGTTGGTTTCTATGATTTAAATGAGGAAAAAGAGGTAAAAATATCTGAAATTTTAGATTAGTTATGTATAGTAGTATTGTCTTGATTGATTTTTTATGAGGTGTATGTAGTTCTTGTATAGCGCTGCTAATATATATTGAATGTGGTATTCATTCTAAATATAAAAAGAAAGGAAAAATTAGAAAGTGGAAGATATTAGAACGGTAATCCTCCCTTTGCCTAGTATTGAATTAGTTAAGGAAAAAGAGGAAGAATGGTGCATTGATTTACCGAGTTCCTTTAAGGAATTCATAATCAGATATAATGGGATAATCCCTAAAAAGAATCTTTTTAAAATCAGTGATAATAAAGAGTATGTTATAGAAAGATTCCTTTGTATTTTAGATGATTTTGAAGAGAATTCCCTAGGAATGTACGATATTGATGTTATATTGAGTCCAATACTAGAAATTTTAAGTGTGGATCCAGATTCTGTTGGTATAGAACTATTACCAGTAGCAACATTGTTTGGTGGTGACTTTATATGTTTAGATTATAGAGAAGGGCCCCAGAACCCCAAGGTATGTTATTGGAAGCGTGAGGATTCATACGAATGGCATCCTAGTGTAGAGTTTGTTTCAGAAACATTTGAAGATTTTTTAGGAATGCTATATTCTGAAGATGATATTGCAAGTAGTTAGTATTTGGTTACGTAATCATGCTTTAGGTCATTGGGCCGACGCTATAAGATAAATAGGAAGGATTTAATGTTTAATAATGGAATATAAAAATACGATAATAACACCATTACCTGACGAACAGTTACTGAATGAAGAAGAAAAGATATGGAGGGTTTCACTCCCAGCATCTGCTAAGGAATTTTTTAAACAATATAGTGGCTTGATTCCTAAGAAGAATATCTTTAGCGGAAAGTTAACTCAAGATCAGGAACGTATAATAGAACGTTTTTTATGTATTTTACATGATACTCAAAATCATACTTTGGGTATGTATGATATAGATGTAATTCTAACGCAATTAGATGAACGCTTACTGTATTCTGAAGATATTTTAGGAGTAGAATTACTACCTGTAGCGGCTTTATTTGGCGGAGACTTTGTTTGCTTAGATTATAGTCAGAGAAGGGAGAATCCTAGTGTGTGCATATGGCATCATGAATCTTCTTATGAACTTAATCCATCCACAACTTTTATCACGGATACATTTGAAGACTTTTTAGGAATGCTATATTCTGAAGATGATATTGCAAATAGCTAGTATTTGGTTATAGAATCATGCTTTTGAGTATATGTTAAGAGTAATGCACAAAATATAATGCAGGAGTCCTATTTATGGGTGATAAATTCCTTGAGTTATTTTTTGAAAAAACTTTTTATAATGAGCTATTTAATAAATTGAAATCTTACATCTACCTTCATAGAGATGAAATAAAAGTTAGATCCTACACTTTATCTTCGATATCCTATAAAGCGTTAGATGATTTTACCGTCAAGGAATGAAAGATACATTCCTGTTTAGAGAAAAAAATTTACAAGCGTCCATCAGGTTATAGGAAGAATGCAAAGGAAACTGTCTGGGATAAAGCTAAGGATGAACAAGGTGTTGTCAAAAATCCTATTACCAAAAAGGTAATGGATATTGAGGAGCCTTGGGATATGGGACATGGATTTAGAAAACACCAACAAAGTGCGGCTGATAGAAAAATAACTCGTAAACAATTTTTAGATGAATATAATAATCCCAATAGCTATAGACCAGAGCTACCAGAATCTAATAGAAGTCATATTGGTGAAGATAAGATGGATTTTATTTTGGTTCATGATTTTGAAGAAAGGAACTTACTATGGAATATGATAAAAAAGAGATAGCTAGAAAGCTTTTAGATGATGTTGGCGGTACTCCAAGAGTATATGCATTTAAAGATGAATCTGGAAAAGAAATTGACATATTTTGTGGTGATGATTCTCCAATTGAACACGTATCTTCTTACTCCACTGTTGGGTTATCAGACTACACTTTGAACAAAAAGATAGATGATAAATCTTTAAGAGCTGAAATTATTGGTTCAACAGATAGTAGGAATGATTTGTTTACAAATATAATAAGTGACTGTGCTTTTAAAGTGATGGATGGATCATCTCCTTGTATACCAGGGACTGTATTTCTAAATGCAATAGATAATTATTATCTAGATTTTAATATGAAGCACATGTTATTGACTATCCCATTTTTATGGGAGTTGCACGATTTGGAATTTGATCATGAATATGTAACTTGGTTGTTTGCAGTTCCGATTTCTGAGTCGGAGTACCATTTTTTTGTTGAGAATGGGTATCAAGAATTAGAAATGTTATTTGAAAAAAAACAAATAGATATTTATGATTTAAATCGTAGTCCTGTGGTTTAGATGATATTTTAAAAAAAAGGAGATAAGTTGTATTTAGATTGTCGGCATAAAGATCATTTTGAGGTATTCAATAAAAGAGGTAAAGTAAAGGATGTTCTCAATCCTGATGGAACTTCTAATAGTAAAAAATTTAATTTAGCTTCTGGGAGGAAATTAAAATGATTAGTTCAGAATTAAAAGATGTAATGAAACGATTAACTATTCTTAATGAGAATAATAAAGGTGTGCTACTTAGAGAAGAAAGCATCAGAGATATAGACAATACGATAAATATCTTTCTAAAAAAATATGAAGATCGTTTTTATGAAGGATTAAGATTGTTTAACAAAATAGACATTACTACAATTTCCTCTTCAGAGAATTCAGATTATACTATTGCTTTCTATAATCTATTAACTGGAATTAGGGGAATAATCGATTGTTTTGATGACTTTGATGATATTTTAGTTGAATTGAATAAAAACTTCATGTATCAAAGTGGCGAAATCACAAAAGAAGAATGGGAAAGTTCAGGGGAAGTAGTCTTGGATGACGAAGAAAATGAATTTGGAGATTGAAGAATAGATATTGATTCCTCTTAAATGAATGGGCAAGTCGAAGAATGAAAACTGGAATTTTAAATTTACTAGAAGGATTGAGAAGGTATTAAAAATGAAACAAATAGTATCGTTATGGCTTGGTAATTTTGCCAGTCAAGAAGAATTTCAAGAATACTTCAAAATTACATATAAAGAGGATGGGAATAGCGTTTCTTCAGAATTTGAGACAGACTTTCATTTGTCGTACTACGATAGAGATTTAGTTGAAAAAGATTGGGTTGATGTTTCTGAAAATAATATTGATGTTTTGCTTGAAGGTTTCTCATACGATGAAGAGATTATTATGAAGTTTCCTAAAATATCATCAACCTATAATACAATTGTTTTGATTTATGATTTTGATTATTCTAAAGAAGGCTTAAAAGTAAGTAACAATGGTTCTGGGACATTAGAGTTTATTGGTATTGCAGAATACGATTACTAAGCGTAACATATAAGGAATTCTGGCACATCATCACCCCATCTAAGCCTGGCTGAAGGATTGCTCGAATGAGATTGGCTCCTGGTGGACTAGATATGTAAAAGCAAATATACATATTCTTGAAGATTTTAAAAGTGCTATGATAGCCAAGAAAAGAGAATTGGAAGTTGTTTTGCAAAATTTAATTGATTCTTTTAATTAAATAATAGAGGTTAGTAATTATGGATAATTTATCAAATATTTTTAGTCAGTATACACTATCAAATTCTGAAGTGGAGATTATAGAGGAAACCTCTAAAATCTTATCGGCAGATATTCCGCAATTTTGGAAAAAATTCTTTCTTTCTGATGACTTTAAAGAAAGAAAAAGCATACTTCTTACAGAATGGAAGAAATTTGTATCAGCAGAATTGTCTAATACAATTTCCTATCTAGATGAATACTTGCTTCGACTTGACTTGATTTTCTACAATGGGGAATACTCTATACTATATACAATTTCATCCTATGATAATAAAGATGTACTTCTGTATGAAGGTAAGAACCCAGTCTCAGTCGATGAATTAAGGAAAAAATTCGGAGATTTATTTGTGTTATTGGACAGATCAATAGTAAACTTTTACACAAATATTCATAATGGTTTTTATGATTATAGAAGTAAAAGTATGGGATTGGATCCCGTCAAAAATATAGAGCCAGTATCCTTGGATGAATGGGAATATATCAAGCAAATAGATTTTAATCTTGAAGCATTATTTACATTTTTTAGTAATGGTATGGGAGACTATATCGTATTGGATATAGATTCTAAATTAGAAAACGGAGCTTATTTATGGTCTAAAATGGATTTGCCTAAAAAAGGTTTAAATTTTTGGAATTATATTGATGAGTGGACAGTAATTGGTTTTGAGTAAGTTTTTATAGATGCTAAGAGTATTAGAAAGTTTAATGGGAGAGTCTATTTATGAGTGATAAATTCCTTGAGTTATTTATTGAAAAAACTTTTTATAATGAACTATTTAGTAAGTTGAAATCTTACATCTACCTTCATAGAGATGAAATATAAGTTAGATTCTACACTTTATCTCCGATATCCTATAAAGCGCTAGATGATTTTACCGTCAAGGAATAAAAGATACACTCCTGTTTGCGGAAAGTTTTATTGGTTCAGTTGGAAGTATGGTTTCTGAGACTGCCATCGGAGCTGTAGATTTGACTCAGATCATTGGTATTGACAGAAAGGCTAACTTTAGACAAGCCCCTGAGCTCCTTGCGAGAGAATTAGGGAAAATTCGTCGAGAAATTGTTAAGTTTAGAAAAGAAAATAAACTAACGTGGCACGAAATTAATGACATGACGAGTATGCAACTAGTTTCGAGTATCATAAATAGTAAATTTGGACATTTAGGCGGTGTTTCAGAAGTTAAAAAGTTGTTGGAATTATTGCAGTAGAAAAAGAGGTGTGAAATGAAGATAGTACATCCTGTTTTTGGGGAATTGACATTTAATTATGGTTGGACTAAGAGTATTAAATTAAATATTTTTAAAAAGGAATTTTCTGTCGAAATAAATATTGATGCAGATGAAGATGCGGTGTTCGATGAAAATCAAATCAAAGCTTTTGAATTTTTCTTCAGTGATATTCAGAACTGTGTTACCCAAGCCGAGAATGGTATTGTTGGATATTATAATTCAATAATTGATGAGGTAATTGATAGACTAGATTCAGATTCTAATTTTGGTCAGAAGTTATTAAACGCAAAAGATAATCCGAGTGAAATCTTTAAATTTTTTACAGTAAAACAAATTATGATTCCGTTGAATTTTGATGATAATACACGCGAAGCAGGCTTCATTTGTGATTGTGAATGGGATATTGAAAACGGTGTTGGAATAAAATATATTAATGAACAAATATCAGAAATAGGATTTCAAGACATTTTGCTATAAGGGAGAAACATTAAGTATTGGAAAAGTTGCGCTGCAAACGATATCTTCATCAGGGACTGTTCTAAAAGGCGGTGCGGACCAAATATTATTACCACAGGAATGGTCGCAGGATTGGGTTGTGAATGTAAGGACTGTCCCTAATTAAGGAGTAGATTATGAGTATGAAATCAATAGAGATAGCCAATAAAATTTTAGAAATAATGGATAAACAGTATCCTTCAGAAATACAGGAAAAAGGAGCAATTAACACTCTTTATACCATTATTAGATCAATAAAGGAAACAGAAACTATCCCATTAAATGTTCATATTAAGGATCATGCACGTATGTTGATAGATGCAACTGCTAATTATAATTTAGAAATCATCTACCTACTTCAAGATTTAGATAAGGAATTAAAAAAGAATGAACGTCAAAGATAGTTTACAACGTTTTTCATCAAATAGAACAGAAAAAAATAGGGAACGGCTTCTTTCAAATTTGGAGAAAAGTTCACTCTCTGTTTCAGTAAGATGGATTGATGAGCAGACGTTCCGCATTCTCCATATTCAGGATGGAACAGAAAATTTTTATCTGAAGTAAGTAGTAAGGTGTGTATCTAAAATGAAAATAATTTCAGAAGTAGTTGATAATTTAACTAGTATAAAATTATTAGTGAATTCTCGAAAAACTAATATTCCTATAATAGAGCTAGATAAGTTATCCATTGCGGAAAAAAATATCACAAGTTTAAAATGGGAAAATTTTGTTCTTGAACAACGTGGTGATCTAACCGCATATTTATTAAAAAATGAGAGAGAAATTTTCAAAAAATGGAATGAATTGAGTAGGGATGCAAAAGAAAGAATTATTCCTATTGTTACAAAAAAACTGTTTGCTTTAGTCGAAGAAAAAAAAATATTTGAATCAATGATACCCCAAATTAGATTTGATATAATTAATATTTCGATATATTTAACGATAAAGAATGAATGTATGAATGTAAATTCACCGTTTTTTGATGATTTATATACTTTATATCGATTGGGTTATATTCCCTGTGGCTATGCTAAAGGGAAATATAAAGTATTATAGGGAGAGATAAGGAGAAATAAATGGAAAAGCAATATGTAAGCGAGTCATTAAGAATAGCAAATGATATTATCCAATTGGTTAAAATTGATCTAAAGGACGAAATGAATAGACAAATTTTAGCTTCCTATATATTTGGTGTTTTAAATGCTAAAGCAATTCAAGAGTCCATTTCTCCAATCGATGTTCAAGTTACAATGATTCGTGTTGGAATAGAAGCGTTGGGCTATAGTCCAGAGGCAGCTACTCAAATGACGAAATTTGTTATCGATGCCACAGATAAGAATTTCCATCCAACTGTATATGCAATAATACATAGAGGAATAGAGGCGTTTTATCTCTATAGTAATGAGAAATACGAGCAACTAAAAGAGGATTTTGATAATATAATGGCATCCATAAAATAAAGTAGATTTTCTTTAAGAAGAAAATAATGGAGGAAAGAGTGTATTATTTTAAATCGTTAGAGAGACCTATCTCAAATTTAGAACTATCAGAGATAGAAAAAAAAATAAATGTAATACTTCCAGAAGACTAT
Source organism: Streptococcus mitis 13/39 (assembly GCA_000385835.1). Taxonomy (GTDB): domain Bacteria; phylum Bacillota; class Bacilli; order Lactobacillales; family Streptococcaceae; genus Streptococcus; species Streptococcus mitis_AI. Next base: position 24,427 of record AQTU01000028.1, read on the forward strand.
AAGGAATTTCTATTAAAAGTTAATGTGGGTATTCCTAAAGAACAGTACTTATCGTTTTTTATTGATGATTTAAATGAAGAAGTGATTTTGGGGACAATGCTAGGTATTTCAGAGAATAAAAACTTTAGTCTAACGGATTGGAACTCAGAATATCAAATTGAACTTCCATACGATTCATTTGTCTTTGGAACGGAATATGGAGGAGGGTTATTTGTTATGATTGTGAGTGGAGAGGATAGAGGAATTTATTTTTGGGACCACACATTTATATTTGACCAGTCGTCGGTAGATTCAAATGTATACTTTTTAGCAGATAATTTTACTAATTTTATAGAAAATTTATATATTTCTGAACCATAGAAATACAAAAGAGGAATCCTATTTATGGGTGATAAATTCCTTGAATCAGCCAATGTGAGGTTTAAGTAATATTCAACAAGGAGAAATTG